>CAKPOI010000063.1 GCA_934169775.1 uncultured Clostridia bacterium | reverse complement strand
TTACATCTTTAGTAAATTTTTTTATTTTTTGGACATCCTCGCTTGAAATAACCATATTGTTTTTATTTATCAGAGTATGCTTTAAGTTGTCTAATATTTCATTTATGTTTGCACTATCAGTATCTAGCTTTTTAGTTTGTTTATTTGCTTTTTTAAGTTTTTGTTCTTTCTGTTCCAATTGTTTCTTGATTTTTCTATAACTTCCCATTTCATTAACATTTATATCTTGATTTCTACCTTTTTGCTTTTCTTTTAGCCTAGAATCAACTTCATAGAATTTATTATATGACTTAATACAAGCATTTCTCATTTTATCTTGTATTTCAGTTAGTGACGTTTTGGTAAATACTTGTGATTTTCCAACTTGCTTTTTCATTCCTCTAGTACAGTTTTCAACTACTGGAACACCTACAATGTGCATATGAGGTGAAGTTTCGTCAAAATGTATTGTAGCATTTGCTATTTTAAAGGTTGGTACAATTTTAATTAAATCTTTGATTTGTTCATTATATACATCAATCATTTTTAGTCTATATTCTTTGTCTTTATCATTCCAAAAATCCATATCTCCAAGTTCTATTATAATTTCACAAGCTATATCGTTCTGTGAATCGCATACTTTTTTGAAGTAATCTTTGATTTTTCTATCTTCACGAGTTTGCTTGTTGTTATATTCCAATCTAGCTTCTTCAAATTCATCTAAATATACTTGCTTAACATCATTTACAATATCATTTGTTCCATAAATCGTTCTAATTAACTCTCTTTGATTATCATAATCTCTTAAGTTGTGTTTATTTACATCAGACAGGTCTTTTGCATTTTGAATTGCATTATTTGATAGAGAAGTAGTACCAGATAAATTTTCTTTTGCAACTTTCTTTGCTAATTTACTTTTGTTTTTGTCGCTACCTAAGTGAAAAGAATATGCTAATTCTTGCTCCATAAAAGCACCTCCTTTGAAATTTCTTCGAAGCAGAGGACTTTGGCTTTGCCATAAGTCCTAACCCCCTATGAGTTTTGACATGCTATCAAAACTCGGGGGCTCTGCGAGGCAATAAATTTTCTCTCACAGAGAGAAAATTTATCCAAATTAACTATCGCCACTTTCATTTTTACTTTGTAAAACAAAACGTGCCACGTTAATTTAATTGTTGCAGAGAAAATATCATAAGCAATCTTGCAACAATTATTTATGATTTTTCTTTGAAGTAGTATGAGTAACAACTCCCAAGCATAACTTTCCTTCTGGTCTTGCCATATAGTTTTTAAATTCTCTCATTGCAACAAGTCTTATAACTTTTTGGTTTTTCTTTAATTTAAGCTCAATAGCTCTGTTTCTGATTTTTGCAATTTGAGTTTTAGTATCATAATTTTCATCAATCTTATCATCGTGAAAATAATATTCTCCTAAATCCATATAACTAATATCTAATTCTTTTTTCAATGTGCTTAAATAATCATCTAATTGGTTTTTGTTCATATTTACACTAACTTTAATATCTTCAAGTTTTCCATCTCGTTCTATCATAGTAGGTACATCAATAATTCCTTTATCATATAGCTTGTCTATCTGTTCAATAAAGCTACTTCTAAAGTTTATTTTATCTATTTCAAAACTTC
>CAKPOI010000062.1 GCA_934169775.1 uncultured Clostridia bacterium | reverse complement strand
TGAAGTTCTTCTATGACAGATTCTATTAAAAGAGTAAGGTCTACTTCTTCTTTTTGAGGCTTAAAACTATGCTTATCTGTGCGGGATATAGTAAGAAGCTGAGAAATCAGCTGGCCAATATAGGTTGTTTTTTTATAAATAATCTCAATTTCTTCCCGAACACTATCGGTGAGCTTTAGTTCATCAAGGCAATATTCACAGTGGCTTTGTATTACTGAAATTGGTGTTCTTAGTTCATGAGCTGCATCGGATGTGAATTGTTTCTCTTTTTCAAAAGACTTTTCCAGTTTAGCAATCATAGAATTAAATGCATCAGCCAAGTAAGAAAATTCGTCATGGGTGTTTGATGTTTCAATACGTTTTGAAAGATTGACGGAAAAAGATATCTCTTTTGCCATATCACTGATCGTGTAAATTGGTTGTAACGCTTTTTTTAATATATGGTAGCCGACAAAGGCGGAGATGAAAACAGTAATAGGGAAAAGAACAGCAAAAATCCATAGCATATTATAAAGAATTCTTGACCAATGTCCATAAGAAGCGATGCTTCGAACCCATATGGAATCTTCCGGAGATTCTTCATAACAATAGTCATATACTAACCAGATATTTTTATCAGATTTTATCTGTCGTACCTTATTGTTGATAAATGGAACTTTATCAGGAAAATGTTCTGGCAAAACACCATTTATAAAAGAACTGTTTTTGTCATATAAACTGATAGAAACATTATCGTCATAGAATTTTGTCCAGTCTGCATTATACAAAATATCATTCCTGTTGGACTTATCATATAAATTTTCCAGCATATCAGCGGATTCATCTTTTAGCTCTTCCTGAAGATCATGGATACTGTAGCTTTTAGAAAGAAAATAAATATAAAAAAATACGAGAGCCAGAATAAGAGAAAACACAAGAGTATACCAAAAGGTGATTCGAAATTTTATTGATAGTTTTGAACTTTTCATACTTACTCTCCTAAACAATATCCTTTACCATATACAGTGTGGATTAATTTTTTTTCATAATCGGAGTCAATTTTTTTTCGGAGATAACGGATATAGACATCAATAATATTAGAACCTCCCTCAAAAGTACTGTCCCAGCCTCGCTGTTCAAGCTGATCACGTGAAAGAACATGTCCAGGATTACGCATCATATATTGCAGTAATTTATATTCTTTTGTAGTAAGGGAAATTTCCTTACCATTACGGCTGACTTTTTTCTTTTTTGTATCCATTACAAGGTCTTCATAAATAAGAATGTCGCTTGGGTCTGCTGCTATATTTCTTCGAAGCAAAACCCGAAGCCTGGCCTGTAGTTCTTCAAAAGCAAACGGTTTGATTAAATAATCGTCTGCACCGGAATCTAATCCATTTACTCGTTCTTCAATAGAACTTTTTGCAGTCAGCAAAAGAACAGGTGTAGTCTTCTTTTGGTTTCGCAGCCATTTTAAAAGAGTGATTCCATCTATTTTAGGGAGCATAATATCAAGTAAAATAATATCATACGTATAGGTATTCAGATAATCTTTAGCAATTTCGCCATCCATACAAATATCAATAGTATAGTCTTTTTGTAACCGTTTTTTTAAAATATTACACAAATCTTTTTCATCTTCAACAATCAGCATCCTCATAGATTTATACTCCTTTCTTAACTTGATCATCTGTCATTTTTAAATATGCTTTTTAATGATTTTCTCATTTTTTGTGAGTATAATCAAGATATAAAATAAAGGAAGTTATT
>CAKPOI010000061.1 GCA_934169775.1 uncultured Clostridia bacterium | reverse complement strand
CAAGCGAAAATATAGACAAAGATACAGCTGAAATAGAATACACAATGACTTGGAATAAGTAAGAGCCAAATTACAATTTAGTGATTTGATTGAAAAATAGTAAGTTATTGTTTAGATTAGTTTGAAATACAACTAATCTATTTTTATATAACTATTTAGAAAAAAATCTAAATAGTTATTGACATTAGAGTTACAAAATAGTATAATCTATTTAGATATATATCGAAATACTATAAGTGAGGTGATTATTTTGGGAATGTCGGAAACATTAAAAGCAATTAGTGATCCTGTAAGAAGAGAGATATTAGAACTATTAAAAGATGGTAGAAAAACAGCAGGAGAAATATCAAGTAGTTTTAATTTAACAGGAGCAACCGTATCATATCATTTATCAAATTTAAAGAAAGCGAATTTAATAACTGAAACAAAGCAAAAGAACTTTATATTTTATGAATTAAATAGTTCCGTATTTGAAGATGTTTTAGTTTGGATTTATAAGTTGGGAGGAAATAAGAATGGAAAAGAAAAATAAAAGAACATTAATTTTAAGTGTAATTATATGTTTATTACCAATGGTATTAGGTATTGCTTTTTATAATAGACTACCAGAACAAATGCCAATTCATTTTACGATAAATGATGTACCAGATAATTATGCACAAAAAAATTTTGCATTATTTGGAATACCAGTTATTATGGCTATTGTGCAAGCAATATGTATAATATCTACAACAAAAGTTAATAAATTAAAAAATAGTGAAAAACCTAGAATTGTAAAAATAATGGAATGGTTTATTCCAATTATTACAGTATTAGTATATATCATTATGATAGAAGTTCCGTTAGATAGTGATGTTTATGTTGGAAAAAGTGTATGTTTGATATTAGGAATATTATTTACGATTATTGGAAACTATATGCCTAAAATGAATTATGAAGCAGGAAAAAAACTTTTTCATCCAACTCCTAAAACTGAAAAATCATTTAGAAAAATGAGTAGAATTATGGGATATGGTTTTCTAGGTATGGGTATTATATTACTAATATTGATTATATGGGTATAACAATAAATTACAATATATAGAGGAGATTGAATGATGGTAAATATTCTAATTCATGGACTTGGACAAAATGAAACAAGTTGGAATGAAGTAAAAAATCAATTAAATAATAGTGAGATAAATGTTGAAACACCTAATTTATTTTCTATCGTAAAAAATTATCAAGTAAATTATGAAAATATGTATAAAACATTTGCCGATTATTGTAATAGTTTTAATGAAAAAATAAATTTAGTAGGGCTTTCTCTAGGTGGAATACTTGCTATTGATTACATAGCAGAATTCCCAGAGAAAGTAAATTCAATAATACTAATAGGGACACCCTACGAAATACCAAAGACTATATTTACTATACAAAACATTATTTATAAGTTTATGCCTAAAAGAATATTTGAAAAAATAGGTTGCCCTAAAAAAGATATGATTAGATTATTAAAATCAATGAGTGAATTATCTATTCCAGACAAAGCACCAAATATAAAATGCAATACACTAATTATATGTGGAGAAAAGGAAAAAGATAATATAAATATGAAAAGTGCAAAACAGTTAAATAAGGTAATACAAAATAGTAAATTTAAGATTATAGAAAATGCAGGACATGAAGTAAATATTGATAATCCAAAAGAACTTGCAAATATAATTAATGATTTTTGGAAAGATAATAAATAACACAAATTACAATTTGGTGATTTTTTATAGAGAAAAATAAATTATTATAATTATGAAAAATACGAATAAAGACAGCTTTT
>CAKPOI010000060.1 GCA_934169775.1 uncultured Clostridia bacterium | reverse complement strand
GTATAAAATAAAAAAACAAATTCAATGTATTACAAGAATAATATATTAATTTGTTTCACATCATTGACTAACATACAGTATAAGTGCAGAAAAATATAAAACAAAGTTGATTTTTTTGAATTTATACGGTATAATTGTATTAAGGAGGGATTTTCTATGGAAAGAGAGAGTATAAAAAGATTAAGAAAATGGAAAGAATCAAAAAATAGAAAACCACTAATAATTCATGGAGCTAGGCAAGTTGGAAAAACATATATAATAAAGCAATTTGGAAAAGAAAATTATGAAAATTTAATATATGTAAATTTTGAAATGAATCAAGAGTTAAGTAGTCAAATTTCAGAAAGTATAGATGCAAAATATATAATAAATAAATTAGAATTATTTTATGGAGAAAAAATTATACAAGGAAAAACATTAATATTTTTTGATGAAATCCAAGCAAATGAAAGAGCTTTAACTTCATTAAAATATTTTTATGAAGAAGCACCTGAATATCATGTAATAGCAGCTGGTTCATTATTAGGAATAGCAATAAATAGAAAAAATTATTCTTTTCCAGTAGGAAAAGTTCAAATGATAAATATGTATCCATTATCATTTAAGGAATTTTTAGTTGCAGTCGGAAGAGAAAATTTAATTGAAGAAATTCAAAAACATTTTCAAGATAACTCTAGAATGGATAAAGATATACATGAATTATGTTTGAAATTATATAGGACATATTTAATTGTAGGTGGAATGCCAGAAGTTGTACAAACATATTTAGAGGAGCAAAAAGTAATTGCAACAATAGATGTTCAAGCGGAAATATTGGAATCATATGAAAGAGATATGACCAAATATGCTGATAATAGTTTATCAAATAAAATAATAGCATCATTTGATTCAATACCAGTTCAATTAGCAAAAGATAATAAAAAATTCCAATATAAAGTTGTGTCAAAAGGAGGGAGCTCTAACATATTCGGAGAAGCAATAACATGGCTAAAAAATAGTGGTATAGTTACTCAAGTCTATAAAGCTAATGCAGAAATGCCATTGGAGATGCATAAAGATTTATCATCATTTAAATTATATATGAGTGATGTTGGTTTATTTGTAAATAAAGCCAGATATCCTTTATATCAAATAGACTTACGTGAGTCACAAACTATGATTTCAATGGGACCTATTACAGAACATTATGTTGCGAATGAGTTACGTGCAAATGGATATGAAATATATTATTGGAAATCAGATGGAAGAGCTGAATTAGATTTTATGATTCAGAAAGATATAAATATTGTGCCAATTGAAGTAAAGACTAGTACACATACTAAGTCTAGAAGCTTAGATTTATTTATGAAAACTTATAATCCTCAATATGCTATTATGGTTTCTGAAAAGAATTTCGGATTTGAAAATAATATAAAATCTGTGCCACTGTACGCGGTATTTTGTATATAGATATAATAAGACATCCAAAATAAAATGAAGGTTTTGGGTGTTTTGTTTTGCTTAATTATATATAAGTGAAACAATATTTTGAATTTTAATCTGTGGAATTTGGCAATATAAATATGCTAAAGGTGTACTTTTAGTTTGTTCTATTAAAGCTGGACATATGATAAAATATTTATAATTAAGAGACTTGAAACCTTTTAAAAAAGTTTTTTCTTTTAGGGCTATTTATGCCATTTTTGATAAAAAACATTTTTTAAAATGAGTATTAATCTTTGAACTTTAGTAAATATGTATAGTTAAATTTATAGCATATACTAACAAAAAATGCAATACAGAGTTATTAAAAAAGTTTTCTAGATAATGTATAAAGACTTACAAAACCGTTAATACTGTAAGTAAAGATAATTTTCTGCTTTTTTGTTAAGTTCAAAGCTTAATAAAAAATAGTTTAAGAAAAGAAGGGAGATTTTGAAATGAACAAAACGAAGAAAAACACAAGAGGAATCACACTAATAGCATTAGTGATT
>CAKPOI010000059.1 GCA_934169775.1 uncultured Clostridia bacterium | reverse complement strand
AGCAAATGCAGTAGCTGGTTCAGTTGGATATGGATATGCATGGGATGGCGATCTAACACTAATAGGACATTTGGCTTGTCCGTTTGTCCTTCGTGGTGGCGATTGCTACGGCGGCGGTGATGCTGGTGTGTTGTACTCGTACATTACTCACGGTTATGGCTTCAGCGACGACGGCTTCCGTGCGGTGTTGGTGGTGTAGCATTTTGAGTTGGGAGAGAGTCTAAACTTAACTGTGTTGTAAATGTTGTAAATGGTATAATAATATGTAAGAAAATGGCAAAGAAAAATGTTGTTTGATGGTGTAGATGGTGTATACTATGGTGTGGAGAGATGTCAAGGATGGTGTATACTATTGTGTGTGGATGGTGTATACTGTGGTGGTTCTTTGTCATGCTAGTTGACATAAAAAACAAGATATGATAAAATATCCTCCGTAGAAGATGCGGAGGATAAAATATTGGAATTAAATGAATTAATAAAAGAATTAGACAAAAAATTGATTGTAATGAAAAAAGAAATTATAGATGGGATAATGTATATATATTGTGATACTAAAAAGCAAAAAACAAAATGCAAATATTGTGGACAGAAAAGTGAAAAAGTACATAGTACATACAAAAGGACCATTTCTGATTTACCAATTCAAAATTATAAAGTAAAGTTAATAATAAATGTAAAAAAATATTTTTGTAATAATAATAAATGTAAACATGCAACATTTGCAGAACCTTTAGAGTTTATAGAAGATAATGCAATTAGAACAAAAAGATTAGATGATTATATAAATAAAATTGGTTTAAAAACGAGTTCAAAAGATGCAGAAAGACAAATAAAAGACACTCATGTAAATATTTCAAATAATACTATATTAAGAATCATAAAAAAAACGAAAATCGAAATCAACTATGAAGTAAAAAATTTAGGAATAGATGATTTCTCATCAAAAAAGCGAGAAATATTTAATACGATATTCGTGGATAATGATAATAAGAAAAAAGTTGAAGTAATAAACTCAAGAGAAAAAGATGAGGTAGTAAAAACATTGAAATTATTTACTAAGATAAAAACAATAACTAGAGACTTTTCTCAAACATATAAAAATGCAATAAATGAAGCATTGCCCAAAGCAATACAAATAGTAGATAGATTTCATATATTAAAAAATTTGACGGATGATTTAAATGATTATTTAAAAAGAAATATAGCAGATAGAACTAAAATGATAGATCAAGAATGGAAAATAGGAATTGAAGAGGAAATAATCTTAAATAAAAGACAGAGAAGTAAGAAAGAATCAGCGGAAAGGAAATGGAAAGTTATACAAGAAGCACAAAAACTATATAAAAAAGAATGAATATAAAATATTTAAAGAGAAGTAAAATAAAACAATTGCTATTCCGAAATATAGAAGAAATAAAAGATGAAAACACAAGAGCAGACTTAGAAGAATATTTAGAAACAAATCATGAATTAAACAATATTGTAAATATGCTAAGAAGATTTAAGGAAATAATTTTTTCTAAAAAAGCAAGAAGACTGAATAAATGGATAAAAGATGCAAAAAAATTAATGTAAAGCAGCTTAATAGCTTCATTACATTAATTGAAAGTGATATAGATGCTGTCAAGAATGCCATAAAATATGATTATAGTAATGGTCTAACTGAATGATTTAATAATAAAACAAAAGTTATAAAAAGAGTAATGTATGGTAGATGTAGCTTTGATTTACTAAGTTTAAAAATTTTATCATAAATCAACTAACATGACAAAGAACCACTATAGTATACACCATCCATTGCTATTGCTGTTTTTTAGGCACTGCTAACTACAGGTCTTTTTTGCAAAATTCAAGTTTGTCAGGCTCTTGACAATTACAAAAAATGATAGTATTATAAATAAAAATAAAAATAAAATGTTCTCATAGCTCAGCAGGATAGAGCAGTCGCCTCCTAAGCGACCGATGGTGGTTCGAGTCCGCCTGGGAACACCATGAAAAAGTAAGAAAAAGGCTAGATGAAAAATTTTAATATTATAAAATGTGCTATTGGAAAGGAA
>CAKPOI010000058.1 GCA_934169775.1 uncultured Clostridia bacterium | reverse complement strand
CTTGCTGCTGTTTTGATAACTCTCTCCCCTTGCTATCTGTTTCTCGTAGTTTTTTTGATTGAGTTAATGTTCCACTTTTTTTCATGTATTTTATATTATCATTTGATTTTGTTAAGCCGCCATTATTTATTCGTTGTGGTGTCGATTTTTTAGCTATTTTTATATCGTTATTAGAATAATTATTTTTATTAAGTTTTTGATTAATTAATTTTACTAGTTCTACTAAAAATTCTTTATTTATATTAGGATTTTCAAAATCATCATATTTATCTTCAATTTTTTCCAATATATTAGAAAAATCTTTTGAGTTCATTTTCAATAAAATTTCATCATCAGGGATAACAACATCTTCTCCATCTATTCCTTCTCCTGTCACTTTTCCTGTAAAGAAATTTACCTCGTCATACTCTGTCAAATGATGATATCTTTCGTAGTTTTCAAACCATTCCAGTCCATCTTTGGTTAAGTTAAATACCGAAGCACCATTTGTAATCCAGCCTTCATCAAGTGCTATTTCTCTTTGAATTTTATCTTCTTCTTCAAGACTCATATCATCATACTGTTTTTGGGTTACACCATATTTTTCAAGTAGTCTATTTCTATCTTCAATACCTTCTTCTGAATCTCCTAATTCTAAATTATCAGAAATTTTATCAATTACGTTATCTTTCCAAGTAGACATACCACTTTGATGATCTTTTCCTCTAAATTCATTTTTGTCATCAAATCTAAAATAAATAGATTTTTTTATATTATTTTTTACATAAAAGGCTTCTTCTTCTTCATTTATAATTATACTATCCTTTTTTGATGTATTATTTTTCATTTTTTGCATAGAATTATTAGTAATAGCAGTATTTTTGACAGATTTATTATTTTGTGTTATTCTGTTAGTAATATTAGAAGATATTGGTTCGAAATTCTTATTTCCATTTAATTGGGATAAGGCAGAACTAATATCTTCTATTTTATTATTATCAATATATTCTATTAGTTTTTCTTGAGAGATATCATTTTTATATAAATTAAAAGAACCCTGCTCAGAGTTCTCGATTTTTAACTTATTATTTCCATCGCTCTTTTCAATATTGTTTGTTCGTCTGTTGGAAGTTGATTCGTTTTTTTGTATTGATCTGCTAGGTAGTTTATCATTTTTTGCTGTTCCTCTACTGTCAACAGCATTGATATTATCAATAGTATAAATTCCTTGTTCATTTTGGCTGTGTTCAAGTAATTTATTAATATTTTTTGTTCCTGCGTCATCTTTTTTATCAACTCCTTTTAATATTTCATTTATAATTTTTTCATTGCCTATTATTTTTATTCTTCCTAATACATTATAGTTATCAAAAGCATATTTATCAAAGATATAGAAATAGTTTCCTAAGCTTTTATAGTTTATACCTTTTTTTAAATTAGGAGTATCTGTATTTATTGCACTCTTTAACTGCATGTATTCTTTTTTACCTAATTGTATTCCGTTACTATTATACTTTACATTATTCTTTTTTGCAAGTTTGTCGTTATTTTTTTTCAATGAAAATGTATTATCATAGTTATTTGAAATAGAATTATAACTATCACTATAAGTTGAATATTCTTTTCCTTCGATTTTGCTCTTTTTCTTTAAGTATTCATTATTGGGCATAATCACTTTACCATGTATATTTGTATAACCTTCTGATAAAGCTTGGTCTAACTCTAGTTCCATCTTTTTGGCTAAAGCATAGTTTCCATTACCATCGTAAATATCATTAAGTACCTTGCTAATTTTATCCCAACTTGCACCTGTTAAATCTTTAAAATTTGCAAGTTCCTTTGTTGTACTTCTCTTTTGCCCTGTCCATGTATCTCCTGCTTTATATCTTTCTCCTGGTATAGAGTAGGCTAAGTCCTCCATAAAATTAGCAGCCATATCTTTTATATCTTGTGATATTTCTGGATTTTCTGCTTGATAAGGTAAAACATTTTTATTTCCAACATTCTCATAAGTTCTATCTTCCATATTAGTATGATTTTCAGGTTTGATATAATTTTCAGTAGATCCTGTAGATGAATTTTTAATTGCATTATTTGCCTC
>CAKPOI010000057.1 GCA_934169775.1 uncultured Clostridia bacterium | reverse complement strand
ACATTATTTATTGCATCTATCATTTCTTGTAAAGTATCTTCTTCATCTTTATTTGCTTGATTTGTTTTCTCTTTAGCATCTACTGCTCTTTTAATAATTCCATTGTCTCCACTTAATGCTGCTATTGTTACTCCTGCAAGTATTAGAAGCACAATGATTGTAATCACTAATGCTATTAGAGTTATACCTTTATTGCTTTTTGTTTTCAGCTTTATTCTGTCTTGTATCTTCATCTGTTATCCTCCCTTTCTTTTTTAGATAAAGTTTTCTTTTTTATTTTTGCCTTTATCTTTTATTTCTTTGGTTATTATTTACACATATTTTTTTATTATACCTTTTTTGGCTGTATTTTTGTATATTGTAATTTTTTTCTTTTTGTTTCTTAGGCTATTTATAGCATAAACTTTTTTCCTATAAAGTTATAAAACTCTAAAATTTTATATTCGATTTTCAATGTTCATGCTATTTAGCCTTTTCCTTTGTTGCTTTTCTTTTTCAATATGTGTTTTGTATCTCTAGTGGATACATTATGTATTTATTTTACCTATTACTTTTGTTTTTGTCAATCTTTTTTCTTATTTTTTCTTACAGCTTGTTTACAGTTCAGTAAGCCATTACAAAAGGGCATAGTGAAAAGAGGTTTTTAAATCTCGATTTACTATGCTATCACTGTCTCTCCTTTAAATGCCTTTATAAAAGCATTATAAACATTTATTTCTTGTTTTTTATATGTATTTATGCAACTTCTTATTATTGCATAAATTTCAGCTCCAGTCTCACTCCTGAATTTTCCGATTTTTTGTTTTATTTTTATATTTCTTTGATCTGTTTCAGCCTGATTATTTGTTGCTGGCACTTTAAAATCTTTTAGAAAATATAATATCTGCTCTTTGTCATCTTCCTCCATTCTTGTTAATAATTTTCTTTCGTTGTCATATTCTGAATTTTTTGTATCTGACATCCATTCTTTTTTCCAGTCTTTTATTATATTATCGTATTCTTTTATTATTTTTTCGTACTCTCTATTTCCAAATTTTTTTCTTCCTTTTTGTATTAGTTCTTTTCTATAATTATTATATTTTGTCAAAAACTTTGCCATTTTCCTTGGTCCTTTATGATCTACGAAATCATATATTCCTTTTAGATATCTTTGAATGTGAGATATACATTGTGAAAAACCTATTCCAAACCCATTATATAAATCTGTTCTATCTTTTATTATTATGCTCATAAACGATTTAAAAAAGTTTATTTTTTCTAATTCTTCATGCTTTTTGCTCTTCATAGTCCACATTCTAGTATGTGTTTTTGTACTTGCACACACTTCACTATATACCTTGCTATTAACTCTTATTTGTGATTCATCGCAATGTGCATAATATGAGTTCAATAGTTCGTCCTCTATTTTCTCAACTTCTGGCATTAATTTTTCTTTCATTTCATTTGACCAATTTATTAATGTGCTTTTGGGAAGTTCTATACAATTATCTGTTATGCTCAATATTATATTTTGGGTTGCATCTGTTGAATTATATGATTCATACATTAAATCCACTGCTAATGCTTTTAAATTATATCCATACACTATGTGTTTTTTATGTTCTTTCTTCATTATATCTATTTTTAATGTTAAATTATCTACTTTTGCGAATAATTCATCCATTTGTTTAAACATATCATTCATTCTACCATCATTCACTATAATCACCTCATTTCTGATATAATTATTATACTATAAATACCTGGAAAATGCACATTACAAATATGTAACAAAATTATTGCATCATAAGAATTAATGCTAAAACATTTTTATAAAAAAAACAATTAAAAAAAGAAAAAATAATAAAACAAACATCTATAAAGCATATAAGCCTTATAAATGCTTGTTTCATTTATACTTCAAAATGTTTTAAAAAATTTTTTCAAAATTCATATTAAATTTTAATTACAATTTTATTACATAATCAAAATACTATGTTTTTTATTATTTCTTACTGAACTGTAACACAATTAATCATACTTTTTGTGAAAAATTTTAAAAATTGTAGTGTTACAATAGATGTGAAACAAAAATAATATAGAAAAAAAGTGATTCAAGTAGTATAATTGAATTGTCTAA
>CAKPOI010000056.1 GCA_934169775.1 uncultured Clostridia bacterium | reverse complement strand
AGCGTGGAAAACAGAATAAGTTAGTAAATTATCTTTTCTATCCGGTGCATTTGCTGATTTTAGGAATCATAAGAATGTATCTTGGAATTTAAAAAGAGGGCGCACCGGCATTATTATTAGCTTATTTACGACCGACAATTTCGGTAATTACATCTGCATCACCTTTTGCTGCCTATGATATTCCCTTTATGAATTTTACAGAGTAATGTAATGACATATCATAATATAATATCAAGTTAAAACATTAGCTGGTATTGATTTGATACCAGCTTGTTTTATGATCAATGTTGATATATTTTTGTGCGTTGTATTTTGCAGTAATGTTTTTTCTAAAGCACTGATGTTGTATTCGGTTTTTTCGTGCTTTAAAAATTCTTTTTTAACGCAAGTTTCGTAAATTTCCTCTAAAATTCTTTTTTTCAGCTTCTCATTAAATTTCTCCATGATTATACCTTCACATAATGCGTACAGTTAATAAAAAAGGTTTCATATATAGTATATAGAATTAGAGTTCATAGACTGTTCTAATATGATTGAAACATCGAAAAGAGTTCAAAAGAAATATTTTGAATGATTTTTGGGGATTTATTTTGAAATCGAGATATATTCGCCAATTTAGCCATAAGCAGGAAAATTCGAATATTTTCGGAAGATTCAATTTCTGTCTGCCTAGCAATGTGAATGGAGAAAAACCTCGATATAAAAATAAGAGTTGTAGATGGCATAATAAATAGGGTAAAATATTAAAAAGCAGTTATATAATCTACGTTGGGAAAGGAGGCCAGATGCCATGTGTACAAAAAGCCAACTAGAACGGCAAGAAAAACTTCTCTTGAAACAGCTAAGAGTTTGCTTCTGATCGGAAAACTGACCTGCGAGGAGATTGCTCAGGCTACGAAACTTACCGTTGAGGAAGTAAAAGAGTTGGATGGAAAGAAAAGGGCATAGGTGATTGATTGCCTGCTGGCATATTGTGTAGTGACTACTACATCGTATGTTGGCAGGCTTTTTTGCTTTAATACACCGGAACAACAGACAGAAAAACTAAACAGTATGAAAGCATGAAAGGAACAGCACCGAAAGATATCTGGATCGTGCAGTCCTATCTGCAAATTATCCTTGCCAGATGTGTCCCGCTGCTTACACAGACGGAAAAAAGCCAGGTAGGAAGTAATGATCTCATTTATCAGACGGTATCCTATATTTCTGCGAATTTCCGGAAATCTTTTTTGTTAGAAGATATGGCAAAAGATCTTGGCGTAAGCAAGTATGTGTTATCAAGGGTATTTTCCAAAACTTTTCACCGGAATTTCAATCAGTATCTTAATGACGCAAGACTTGGTTATGCAAAGCAACGGCTGGAAAATACCAATGATCCGACTACAAATATCTGTCTGGACAGTGGCTTTGAAAGCCAGAGAACTTTTAACCGGGTGTTTAAGGAAAAATACATGGTCTCACCGAGTGAGTATCGTAGAAAACTATATGAAGATCTGGAAAAAGTGATTTTATAAAAAAATAATCTCTAATATTATGTGAATATTGGAATTTGAAATTTTTAAGTGAGGACGCTGATCTTTTAAGACTTCTAATAATATTTGGAAATGAACTATTACAACAAAATTAATTTACAGCAATGTTATAGAGATATTATTATATACAACATAAAAGGAAGATTATCTGTTAATTGATACTGTGCCAGACTGTCAGTTATAGAATTAACAGATAATCTTCCTCTTGACTTTATACGAGAATCCAATCAGTAAGCCATTTCTTTGTGGAAGTGTCATAAAGTCGTTTGTATTTTTTTCCATTAACTGTTTTGTATACCCAGATAGTATCTGATTTGCGTTCGATTGAATGTTGACTTACGTTACTAAATGTAGGATTTATATTCAGTAATGTAGAATAAGTGGGGAAAGATAATATGAATATAAACAAATATGAGAGGAAAAATATTTTATTTTTCGAGAAAAATCTTTTCATGTTTACGAGCCTCCTTTATGTTTTTGTAAATATTAATATCAGAAACACAATAATTTTTGTCTGGCAGTGTTTCGATATATTTGCCTAGTAAATAGAAATCATATTGTCCATCAGGACATTCTATGATAAAACAATTATCTTTTGAAGGAATAATAATCTCTTCAGTAAATTGGTCAGCTGGAAAATAATTATCTTCAAATATGATAAAATAAGATCCAAAATATAAAAATATAACTGCAATTAATGTTACTAATTTAAAAAAACAAGAATCTGATTGTTTGGTATCTTTTGTTAATGCATTAAATCGTTGCGCTAACACAGAATTACAGAAACTAATACTAAACGCTGGTGTAGGTAAGGAATCCGTTACTTGGTAGGATACTACTTTTAAAAGACATGATAAATACTCTCTTTTCTGATTCTGGGTATTAACAAGCGTTTGATCAATACGCATTTCCAAAATTAAATCACTTTCTTTCTTCAAGAAATAGCATAATGGATTCCACCAGTAAATCATGCAAATAATATATAGAAACAATTTTATGTATAAATCTTTATGAATATAATGATTTGCTTCATGTAAAAAAACATAATACCATTCGGAATCGGATAATTCTAATCCCTCAGGAAGAAGAATAAATGGCTTGCGTAATCCATATATTATCGGGCTTTTAATCAAAGGTAACTGTAACACCCGAATTTTATGTATGTTCTTTTTGGAATATTTTTTGGTTATTAAAGAAAACGCTTGCATCTGTTTACTGGATGCATCTAGGGGATTCGCATACTTTTTTACAAATTGATAAAAATAAAAATTGTTTTTTAAATAATTCATTAAAGAGTAGAGAATACCACATCCCCAAAATATTTCTAAAACATTCCACCAAGAAATATTGTCATTAAAAAAACGTACTCGTCGTAGTTCACCTATAAAAATTGTCAGTGTCTCTGGGAGATAAATATTATGGGATAACGACAATATTTCTATTGGAAACATCATACGTAAACAAATTAAAAAAATAAATCCAATTAAAATAGGAAGCCCTAGAGCGTGTCTGAAAAACATTTTAAGTTGTTCATTTTAACCAAATTAATATTGAGACGATGCATAAGAACCCT
>CAKPOI010000055.1 GCA_934169775.1 uncultured Clostridia bacterium | reverse complement strand
AATAAGACATTTTCTTTGAATATTTTTTTTATTTTTTCAAATAATAATTTTAGAAATTTTTTCATAAGTGACTACTCCTTTTGTATTATTAAAAATAAATAGGCAAATACGTAGTTGAACTACATATAGTTTATCATTTTTTAGTATAAAATCAATAATATAAACATAAATGTAATATTAATTTAATAATTGTAATATACTTGTAACTATATTGTAATATTAAATTAAGGAAAGGGTAAAAAATGATAAAAAAGTACAAGGAAAACAAGAACATCGCAGGACCGTTGATTAAAGAATCTAGGAAAAAGGTTCATATGACAAAAGCCGAGCTATGCAAAAAGCTAGAATTAAAAGGCGTCTATATCAATAGAGATGAGCTACTACTTATGGAAAAAAATCAATTAATGATAAAAGATTTTGAAATGGTAGCCATCTCGAAGATATTAGATATAGACTTAAATAAGCTAAAAAGCTTTTTAGAAGATTAGTATGCCACTACTAATCTTTTATTATTATACATCAATTTTAGTAATACATTTGTAGAAAAAGGTCGAAAAAATAAATTTTTATTTGTGCTATTAGCATTGAAAAAATAAACTTAATTTGGTATACTAAAAACAGAGAGGTAATAACATATGAGATATAAGGAAAAAGAAAAAATAAAAGAAACAGCTTTACAGCTTTATTTGCAAGGAAAAAATTTTACTCAAATAGCAAAAGAAATTGGAACATCAAGAAATTATATAAGCAATTTATTAAAAGCCGATTTAGAAAAAATGCAATGTACAAAAACTTTAAAAGTTTATAAAAACAATAAAAAGAAACATATAACTATAGGTATTGAAGCATTGGAACAAATAGGTATTAGCAAAGATTCTTCTGTAATAGATTACATTGATGTTTTAGTAGATAAAGATAAAAAAAGAATTATCCTGACCAAGCATAATAACTAGTAATAGTAGACTATGTTTTCCATAGTCTACTATATTTTTTTGAATTTATACTTGCAATTGCTCTGCAATTGTGATATTATGTAAACAGGAGGTAATAAAAATGATAGAACAAACATATGAAAATGACCCTTTTATTTTAATCAAATTCTTAAAGTATTTAGATATAATAAAAGGGTATTCAGTCAACACTATAAAAAGCTACAGAAATGATATATTAGACTTTTTCAGATTTATAAAAGGATATTGTAATATAGAATCTTCTATAAAAGATTTTAATGTATTTATTCTATCTAACATATCTGAAAAAGATATATTAGCTTTTTTAGTGCATTCAAACATATCAAAAGATAATTCTGCAAGAACACGTGAGAGAAAAGTAATTGCTATTAAAAGATTTTACAAGTGGCTTTTTAGTATTTATCCTATAGGAGATTCTAAAGAAAATCCAGCAAAATATATTGATCACATTATTCAGAAAGAGCAACTGCCTAAATACTTAAATCTTGAACAAGCAAAAAAGATAACAGACATATTTACAATTGAAAATTCTAAGATGCCTATAAGAGATAATACAATAATATCTTTGTTCTTAAATTGTGGATTAAGAGTTTCAGAAGTATCTAATTTAAAGATTGGTAAAATAAACTTTAAATACAAATATATTCGTGTAATGGGAAAAGGGAAAAAGGAAAGACTTGTTTTTATGAATAAAGCCATTTTTGAACGATTATCAACGTACTTAGAAATTAGAACAAAAGACTCTAAATCTGTTTCACTAAAAGAACCTGTGTTTATAAATTATCAGCACAAAAAACTTGGAGTAGATGGAATAGAAAATATTTGTAAAAAAGCTTTTAAATTAGCTGGATTAGAAAATTATGGTTTTACTACACATACTTTAAGACACACTGCTGCTATGTTATTATATAGATACAGCAATGCTGATTTATTAACACTAAAAGATTTTTTAGGACATTCTACTATTTTAAGTACAGAAATATACCTTCATCTATATGATGAAAGAATAAAAAAAGCATTTGATAATAATCCATTAAACAATATCAATGTTAGAGTTGCTTAAAAGGAGGGAAAAGAAGGAGAATATGAAGTTAAATTTCGATATAGATTCAATAAGGAAAAACACCATCGAACTGCTTGATTGTCAAGTTGACTTAATATTAAGATCTTTAGAATTTTACTCATATACATATCAATTTATATATCCTCGTAGTCATAAGTCAAAGACACAAGAAGAAAACTTGAGAATTAGCCTTGTTAGAGATACATATCATCAAATATTATCACAATTTGGAGAATCAAAGATAAATAATCCAATAAATTATAATATTGATATTGAAGAAAACAATAATAAAAAAGTTGCATAAATTTTCACTATATTTTTTAATGCAAGTATTGACAATACACCAGTAGTGTATTATAATTTAGTTAGTAGATGAGATTAGGAAAAATATTATGAAAAGATAAGGAGTTTGAAAATATGAATAAAAAACAAATATTATTTAATTTAATCAAAGAAAAAAAAATACATGGATGTACAATTGTTGGTATTCCAACATCTGAATTGCAAAAATATATGCTTACACAAAAAAATATAATGTCTCTTTTTAAGGAAAAAGGTATTAAAATACCCTATGTTTTAGACGCAGAAGGTTTAGAACACACATATATAAATGTATATATGCTACGTACAAATAATTCTCTATATTCAATAAGCATTTCTGATAAAATAAATATAACTATTGAATTAGTAGAAAAGTTAATGAATACTTTTTTCGTAGAGGTCGTAGATTTATATCAATTTGATATACTTCCATATCACTTAGATATAATAAATTCTGAAGATATTCCTATAAAATTTGAGGATATTTTAATGTATATTAATAGAAAAGAACAGCAAAAAGATATTGCTAAAAAATTAAATATTAGTCAGCAGCTTATTACTGAATTAAAAAAAGAAAGAAAAAATATGAGTGTAAATACATTATCTGCATTTATAAAAGAATATCCACTGATGCCATGGTTTGAATATTTACAAAAAAATAGTTTTATAGACTAGAAAAGAGGAATTATATGAAAACAGCAAAGGATTATATTGGAACAAAAATAGGAAAATTTGAGATCTTAGAACAATATTCTAAAAATAAAGTAGTTTATCTAAAAACAAAATGTACATTATGTGGGAAAATAGCTTGGGTTGCTCAAAAACATGTTACTTCAAGAAAATGTTGTGAAAGTAAATCTAGCTTGACTCAATTTAAAGCTTTAGATTTAAAGGGGCAGAAAATAAATGGAATAGAAATGCTAGAAAAAACAAATAGAAAATCAGGAAA
>CAKPOI010000054.1 GCA_934169775.1 uncultured Clostridia bacterium | reverse complement strand
AGCAAATGCAGTAGCTGGTTCAGTTGGATATGGATATGCATGGGATGGCGATCTAACACTAATAGGACATTTGGCTTATCCGTTTGTCATACGTGGTGGCAATTGCGGCAACGGCGGTGCTGCTGGTGTGTTGAACTCAAACATTACTTACGGTTACGGCAGTATCAGCGACGGCTTCCGTGCGGTGTTGGTGGTGTAAATGGTATAATATAATATGTAGGAAAATGGCAAAGAAAAATGTCGTTTTTCCTACATATTTTTTGTACACCGATGGTGTAGTATACGATGGTGTGTTTATGAGATAATAAAAATGTAGTTTTTTTCCAACATAAAAATGTAGGAAAACCTACATTTTTCTTTTTGCTTAAAAAGGTAAAAAATGGTAAAATATAAGTACATTATTCAACAGAATGTTGTATGTCTCAAGAAAGGAGAAGTGATAGCATGAGACAAGATGTACTTAATGAAATTAATATATTTTTGAGAGGAGGTGAAAAAGAAATTATGAGCAAGGCAGCAATGGCACGAATTATGGGATGTGATCCAAGAACTGTAAAGAGATATTTAGAAGGATATGAACCAAAAAAGAAAAGAAAGGTTTTAAAGGAATCCAAATTAGACAAATTTAAAGAAATAATAATATCTAAACTAGAAATAGGATGTACAAGCATGGCAATATTTAAATTTATTCAAAAAGATGGATATACAGGTTCATATTCATTAGTTGCAGATTTTGTTCAAAAACATAAAGAAGAACAAATAAAAAAAGCAACGATAAGATTTGAAACGGCTCCAGGACTTCAAGCACAAGTTGATTGGAAAGAAAACTTAAAAATGATTTTAAAACATGGAGAAATTTTTGAAGTGAATATTTTTTTAATGGTTTTAGGATATTCAAGAACAAAATTTGTAAAATTAACCTCAGATAAAACACAGAAAACTCTTTTTGAATGCATGAATGAAGCTTTTAAATATTTTGGAGGAATACCAAAAGAAATTGTTTTTGATAACATGGCAACAGTAGTAGATAGAGCAAATAGTAGAATAGGCAATGTAAAATTAAATACAAAATTTTTACAGTATTCTAAAGATATTGGATTTAACCCAATAACATGTAAAATATATAGACCACAAACAAAAGGAAAAGTTGAATCTTTAGCAAAATTAGTAGATAGGCTTCAGGTATATAATAATGAATTTGAAACATATGAAGAATTAGATAAAATAGTAAAAATGTTTATGAAAGAGATAAATAATGAAATATCTCAAGGAATAAACCAAAAACCTGTGGAAAGATTAGAAAAAGAAACAAAGTATCTATTGCCTTTACCAAATCAAGAAATTTTGAATGCTTACACAACCTCGCCAAAGGAATATAAGGGGTATCCAAAGAATCAATGATTACATATAAAGAACAAAAATACTCTGTTCCAACATACCTAATAGGTAAATTAGTTTCTGTAAAAGAAACTAATGAATATATCCATATATATTATACATCAAATTTAGTAACAAAACATAAAAAAAGTAAAAAATTTTTAAATTATCAAAAAGAACATATAGTGGATATATTAAAATCAGAAGCTTTAAAAGGATATGAAGATGATGAAATTAGAGATTTTGTTGATAATCATTTAAGTGATTATGATGAATTATAGGAGGTAAAAAATGAGCATTTATACAGATTTAATTGATAATTTAGAAATTCTAAAATTGGATAATATAAAAAATATGTTACCTGGATATTTAGATGAAATGAAGGATAAAAATATATCATTTACAGAAATGTTATATGATTTAACAAGAGAAGAAATTAAGTATCAAACAGAAAGAGCGGCAAAAGTAAATATAAAAATTTCTGCATTTCCATTCGAAAAAACATTAGACGATTTTGACTTTAACTATCAACCAAGTATAGATAAAAGCGAATTATATGATTTAGAGACATTAAGGTTTATGGAAAAAAATGAAAATATAATATTTGTAGGAACAAGTGGCGTTGGAAAAACACATTTAGCAGTTGGCATAGGAATGGCTGCAGCAAAACGCAGAATCAGTACATATTATATTACATTTAATGATTTAATAAATCAATTGGTACAAGCTAATTCTGAAAATAGAGCAGATATAAAAATAAAATATTTTTGTAAATATAAATTGTTGATAATTGATGAAATTGGATATTTACCAATAACAAAAGAGGGAGCATATTTGTTTTTTCAATTAATAAATAAAAGATATGAAAAGAAATCAACAATATTAACAACTAATCAAGTATTTAGTAAATGGGCAGATATATTTGGAGATTCTGTGGTAACAGCAGCAATAATAGATAGACTTGTACATCATAGTCATATAATAAAAATAAAAGGCCAATCATATAGAATAAAAGATAGAAATATAGAAATGCAAAGAAATAAAGAAAGTGGAGGAAATTAAGATGACAGTTAAAGAAATGATGATATATGTGGATGTTGCAATTGATAGGATAACAAATTTAGGACATAAACTAACGAAAGAAGAAATAATAAAAGAACTGCATTATCTAGCATATCATTGTAATAAAAAAGATATTATGCTAGAAAAGAATTATAGAGAAGAAAAATTTTTCTAAAATTTTAGAGGGGTTGTTTCCCCTCTGAAATATATATTTTAAATTGGAATTTTCGTACATTTTTCAAACTGGAAAAAAAGTACATTTTTCTATTGACATTTACAATGGTGTATATTATGGTATGTGAATTAATTAGGACCTGTCTGTCAATATTTGAAATTTACATAATACAACATGCTCATAGTAAAATAAAAGTAAGGAAAATAGTAAAATACATTGCTATTTTCTTTTTTTTCTAGTAAAATATATAAAAAGTGAACATTAATAATAAGAAATATAAAGGTGGTCGTAAATATGAAATTAAAAATGCCTTATGGAATAAGTAATTATGAAAAAATAATAAATGATGGATATTATTATGTAGATAAAACAAATTATATAAAAAAATTAGAAGAATTACCAGAAACGAGTGTAATGTTTTTAAGACCAAGAAAATTTGGAAAAACGCTATTCACAAGTGTATTAGAAAATTATTATGATAAAAATAGAGCTGATAGATTTGAAAAATTATATGGTAATACATATATAGGAAAGAATCCAACAAATTTAAAAAATAGTTATTGCATATTAAGATTTAATTTTTCAGGAATAGATACAAGTACAGAAGAGGCAACAATAAAAGGATTTAAAAATAGTACTATAGAATCAATTAGATTATTTATAGGGAGATATAATTTAGATTTTTACATAAATGAAAATCAGGATGCAGAAGAAATTTTAAATAGTTTATTCACGGCATTTTCATTACAAAAAAGTAGTGAAAAAATATATGTAATAATAGATGAATATGATCATTTTGCAAATGAATTATTAGGATTTTATCCAGAACAATTTAAATCACTTGTGTCAAAAAATGGAAAAGTAAGAAAATGGTATGAAATACTAAAAAAAGGAACAGAAACAGTCATAGACAGAATATTTATAACAGGAGTAGCCCCAATAACATTAGACAGTTTAACAAGTGGATTTAATATAGGAAAAGATATATCTCAAGATATAGAATACAATGATAT
>CAKPOI010000053.1 GCA_934169775.1 uncultured Clostridia bacterium | reverse complement strand
TCTCTTGTTTTTTTATCTTTCATAAATTCACCCAATTCTGTTAAATTTCCTAATTTTCTTTCATTTAAGTTACTATATTAATAAGAATGTTATAGTTTTATATTTTTGTTTCTTTTTATTGGTTACTTGTCCTAATACATTTCTTAATATTACATATAAAGTATTTTTTATCCCATCATATGTACCCAAAAAAATAAATGCTATTATTGCAAACAATCGACTAATATTATCTAATAATAAAATATTGTTTTTACTTTTTAAAAATCTAGAAATCCAAAATATTAGATAACTTACAAGTGTTAATAATTGTCCTAATATAAAAAATGTTGACCACATATTTTTCCCTTCTTTTATTACATTAAATTTAATTCATTTATTATATTAACTATACTATCATAGTTATCTGGTTCAACTTTTTTTGAAATAATATCTAAAGAATTACCTGTAGTAATGTTATTTTGATTATCATCGATAAAAACAGATTCGCTAGGTATTAGATTATATCTTTCTAATAAAGTCATATATATACTTACAAATGGCTTAACTTTATGCTCTTGATATGATAAAACATATCCATCTACTAATTCGAATAATCCACTTTTTTCAACAAATTCGTATGTATATGGATTAATATTAGATAATAAATATATTTTATAATTATTATTTTTTAATTTTTTGATTAAGTTTAAAACATTTTCATCAATTTTAGCAAAGTTGTTATAATTATACCAAAAATCAGTTATTAGATTATCATAGACATGATTTGTTCTATCTTTTACGATTTCTATTGCATTTTCTCTTGTTATATAACCTGTATCAATTAGAGCATTTCCTAACCATTCAGGAGAATTTATAATATTATCTAAAATAAATTTTTGTTCATTTCTATCACTAGTAAATTTCTGCAATACATCATCTACATTAAACTGAAGTATAACATTTCCAATATCGAATATTATATTTTTAATTATTTTATCTTTTTTTAATTCTTTATTATCCATTTGAAATCTCCTCTTTTTTTGACTTTTATGTAAATTTATGCTATAGTATAAGTGTAGTTAGCTTAAATAGCACATTGAAAAAAATGAAAGTGCGGAATACAACTATGGCAACAACTATTATCAACATTCACAAACAGGCAGGTCAGAAAAAGGATGCTATCCGCATCAACTCCATCGCAGATATCCCTGCATTTCTGAAGGAAACAATTTTCCTGACATATTATACAAACTTTTCCATTATTCTTTATTTTTAAATAATAATCCACATATATCTTATCATAAATAATTTTTTTTCACAATAATTTTTGAGTTAATTTCACGAACATCTCAAAAGCATTTGACAAGTACTAAAAAGTAGTATTCTTTCGCTATTTAAATGAGATTTTTGAAGTTTATAAGCTGTCTGTAAGGTAGCATTCTGCTTATAAAAAGAGATTTTACGAATATTCGAAAAGAATTTGACATATAATAAAATTGATGTTATAATAACATTAGCTAGCAAATCAAATGAAGTCACAATGGTTTGCACGAGATATGTACCCGCATATCTCTTTTTTTTTGTATAAAAAGAAAAGAGCGGTACCCAGCCGCCCTCAAAGATTATTCTTTGTTTTCTTGGTTTTCATCGTTATTAAGACTCAAAAGCAATAAAACGATTAATCTCCAGATTAATTCAAACGAAGTCACAATGTTGCACCCCCTTTCTAAAAGATTTCCTTTTGAAAGGATGGATACATTATACTTCAGAATTTAACAAATTACAACGATTTTTTTTAATTTAGATTATTTGTTTTGATGAAATTTCTTTGAAGAAAGTGGTTTTTCTGATCCATCTTCATTAACGAATACTATATCTTCAAAATTACCACCAACTCTTGTATATTTATCTCCACCATTAATAAAACAAGCACCGCATTTGCATTCTTTTAAGTCGTGAACACTTAAAGATTCAATTATATCATTACATTTTAAACATTTAATTTTCATTGCAAAATCTCCTAACTTGTTAATTTATTGATTATTCAACCACTCCATATATTCAGCCTGAGACATTTCTCTTTTTTCAACTTTTTCCTTTAGTTCAATATTTTTCTTTTTAAATTCATTAAAATCATTTTCATATTGGTCATTATTAGGATTTCTTCTTGTCCTTAATAGTAATTTCTGATAAACATTCCTATAAATTCTTAAATCATCATTTTCTTGCATTAACTTTTGTTTTGTTCTAAATGGTCCAACTTCTTTACAAGTTTTATTGTTTTCATAAATATTATTGCAATATAATTCATCAACTCTATTATCGGGAACAAAGAATCTGCCGCAATTCTTACATTTTTTAATTGCAGTACTTTCTATTTCAGTCATTTCAAATAATTCAATTATAAATGTTTGTATTATATCAATGCTTTCAAAACAATATGAATTTAAATAATCTGTATTAACGTTTTTTGCAATTTCTTGCGCATTATCTTCTCTTGTTACAGAAAATTCTGTAAAATCTCCAAAATTATTTAAAGTTAATTTCAAATTATTTGAATTATATAATTTTTTTACTTCAGATTTCCTTTTACTATCTCTTAATATATGTAATCTCTGTATAGGAGTTAAATCATTCAATTCTTCTAAGTCATTTAAATTATATATATATGTAATATCAGAAATAAGAGCATTTTTGTACAGTTCTAATTTGTTTTTTAAATTATTTATAACATCATCAACCATTTCATTGTATTCTTTTTCGGAATAGTACTGATAAATTTTCATATCAAATAGATGAGCTATTGTTGTAATACCATATGTGTTGATAAATTCCTTGATACTAGCTAAATCTGAAAAATCAATATTTAAAAAGTCACATAATTGAACTCCTAGTTTGATTTTATCATATCTATTATAAAATTCATAACTTTTATGTTTTTGATTAAATCTTAAATCTTGATATGCCATAAATTTGTATTTAGTAAGCTTATTTATAAAAAATTGATTTTTTAAGCGTAATTCAAATTTTTCCATAATACCTCACCATTGCTCATTGTTATTTATTGAAAATATTTTATCACAAACTATTGACATATGCAATAGGTAATGCTAAGCTAATTGTTAGTAGTTAATAAAAAACTAGTAAAAACTAATCGCGAATAGCACATTGAAAATTTAATAATCCGTTACTGGATAGAAGCAGAAATGCTCTTCTACACAGTCTCAGCTTGAGTGATTTAAAAGTACCATCGCACGCAAAGAGTGTAGCTAGTCCTGGTGGGGTAGTGGTGAAATTCCAAAGATTTGATTAAAACAATCAACGACCAGTAAAAGCCCAATGTAATTTAGGGTGTGAGATAAATATAAATTACAAAATACAGATGAAAGGAGACAAATATTATGGAAAATATGTGTGGAATTAAAATGTTTTCAGCACAAGATATTTGCAAAGGATTTCACGTTATAAAAGAATCAGCTTATGCTATAATGAAAATGAAAGAGTCTGGAGCAAGATATGTTGGAAGAAAACTATTAATAAGTGAAGATAACTTAAAAAAATATTTAAATAATGAAAAAAACTAAAAAGAAAAAGAAGATTTAAATTTGCCCTTTAAATCCTCAATACAAAACTTTGCTTAAGCAATAAGCTTAAGACTTA
>CAKPOI010000052.1 GCA_934169775.1 uncultured Clostridia bacterium | reverse complement strand
TGTTCATATCCTTCTTTTTTTGCTTTACTAGCAAAATATGTATATTTATTTCTTGCCTGAGATTCTCCGGCAAAAGCCGTCATTAAATTTTGCTCTGTTTTTGATCCTTTTAATTCCATAATTATTACCTCCTAATACTTTTTCCCTATGCAAAATATCACATTATTGAATTAAAGTCAATATTTTTTTGATGTTAGAATAAAATTACAAGGTGACCAAAAATTCATCTCTTATTTGCTATTTTAATGAGTAACTATTATTTATTACAAGCGTACTATACATAAATAGAATATCTTGATTATTAAACTCTACATAATTAGGCAACAATTTTGGTGAAATATATCTTGTATCTATTAAAATAATTTTACTATATTTAGGTATAAATAATGGGACTAAACTGCTAGCATAAGAATCTCTAAATATTATAAGCTCATTACCTGTTTTATTCTCAGGATTTTCTATTTTCAGTACTGGTGTAGCACCAGATAAGTATATATCATATTTATCTAGCGAATTTATTTTTTCCATATTGTATACCTTATTTTCTTTTTTTGTTTCATAATTATATACTTTGCTTTTTTCTATCTCAGAATTTGTTAATATTTTTATTTTGTCTTTGCCAGTAGAAATTGGCAATTGTCCTGAATATGTGCCTTGAAAATCGCAAATCGTTTTTTCTTTATATTCGTTTTCTAAATTCACATTCATACTCTCAGCAATAGTTTTTGCTACTTTTAATAACCTTTCCTGTTTCCAATGCGTATCTGTTTTATAATAATCTTCTAGTTCTAACATATCAAATATTCGTATATATTTAACAAATGATAAATTTCTGTTTAATAAATTTTCTAATTTATTGTAATCTAATTTTAAATTTTCATCATTTATAAAATAATTTTTATCTGGAACTATCGTAAAATATACATTGTTTTGATCAGTTAAATATTGCTCGTATATTTGATTTATTTTTTTTGAGATATTTAAAACTGATTTCTCATTTAATGGATATGTTTGGCTTATTATGTAATCTCCATATTGATAAAGATTATTGTAATCACTTTTTCTAAGCAAATTAAATTCTGCATTTATTTTAAGCTTTCTAAATTCTTCTCTTTGTACAAATTGGTCTGTGGTGTATTTATTAAATTTATTGAAGAAAGTACCATTAAAAACTGTTTTGGCAGAAATTTGAGGAAATTGTTCCAATTTTCTTCTTTCAGCAATAGAAATTGTGTCATCTTTTTTTATTATATTTGCTATGAAAAAAATTACAATTATAAATACAAATACTATTGTAACTACAACATTTTTTAATTTATCGTTCATATTGCCTCCTTAAAACCTAAAATATAGAAATGGATTATATGAATTATCTACAAAATATGCGGTAACTATAATCAATATTGAAGCCATTGCTATTGGCTCTAACAAATTTATTATTTTATTTGCATTAGTTTTTGTTTTTAGTTTTTCTATTATGTTTTTTAGTAATGGTGTGCTTCCAATTATCGCTATTACTAATACCACCAAATAACTTTTTAAATAATATACTGTGCTTGCATTTATTAAGCTTTCTCCATTTGCTCCAAATAGGCCTATAATATTATTCCACGCCTCCCCTATACTATTTGCATTAAATATTATAAAACTTATCATTACTGTAAATAAAACATAAATCCTTTGTAAAATCGAAGGCATTTTCTCTAAATGTTTTGCCAAAAATAATTTTTCTATTATAAGCATTATTCCAAACATTAATCCCCATATTACGAAAGTCCAATTTGCACCATGCCAAATTCCTGTTAAAGCCCAAACTATAAAAATATTTCTTACTAAAATTATAGTTCCCTTCCTGTTTCCACCAAGTGGAATATATACATAATCTCTAAACCACGAGCTTAAAGACATATGCCATCTTCTCCAAAATTCAGTTATGCTTTTTGAAATATATGGATAATTGAAATTTTCTAAAAAGTGAAATCCAAACATACGTCCTAAACCAATTGCCATATCTGAATATGCCGAAAAATCAAAGTATATTTGAAGCGAATAGCTTATTGCAAATATCCAATAAAATAGAATGCTTTTTTCGTTTGTGGTAGAAAATACATCACATAATTCGCCTAACATATTTGCTATTAGCACTTTTTTTCCAAGTCCTATGACAAATCTTCTTACACCATATGCAAAATTTTCGAAATTGCTTGTCCTACTATCTAGTTCCTTCTCAATAGTTTCGTATCTAACAATAGGTCCTGCAATTAGTTGAGGGAATAATGATACATATGTTGCTAGTTTCAAAAAGCTTTCCTGCGCTTTTACTTTTCCTCTGTATACATCAACTACATAACTTATAATTTGAAAGGTGTAAAACGAAATTCCTATTGGTAGTGCTAATTTTAATAATGGAATTTTACTTCCAAAAATTTGATTTATATTGTTTATTATAAAATCAGAATATTTAAACAGTCCCAATGCACCTATATGTATAGCAAGCAAAGAAACAAGAATACTCTTTTTCCTATGTTTTTCTAAATACCTAGCTCCCACATATGCTATAAAAATTTCACCAATCATCAAAAATGTATATATTGGTTCTCCACAAAAGTAAAAAAATATTGAAGATAAAAAAAGAATAAAGTTTTTAAATTTCTTTGGTACAATAAAATATAAAATTATAACAATTGGTAAGAAATAATACAAAAAGCTAATACTTGTAAATAGCATATTTACCTCCTATATGTAAAAGAGCTTCTTTATAAGAAGCTTTTTACTGTAATTATTCTACTATTAACATTTCGTCTGGAAGTTCAATATCTTCCTCTGCTGTTTTTTCTAGCTCTTTTCCATTTTTATTGTTTACATATTTTTTAAAGCCATCATAAACAGGTTTTGCCCAATCCTCATCAGACATTACAGCAAATATTATGTTATTATAACTAGTTATATATAATTTTCCTGCTGAAACACATATCCATTTGTTCATATTTAAGTTATCTAGCATTTCTTGTTTAATACCTTCAATATCTGCTCCTGCTTTTACTTTTAAAGCAACAGCTGAATATGCTTGCGAACTTATCATAGGTTCTGAAACTAGTAACTTCTCAACATTTTTTGTTGAAACAAGTCCAGTATATTCTGCAACTTGTTCACCATCTTTGACATCAATTTCTTGTGTTGTTAAGCTATCTGGTAATTGATCCTTTAAATCAGCATAAATAGTATCAAACATTTTTTTCATGTTAATTTCCGTTGCCGTAGTTCCTCCATTTTTTCCACTAATAGCAACCACTCCAATCACGGCAATTACAACAACCACAACTGCCACCCACATTATCCATTGTTTCTTCATAGTTTTCTCCTCCTTACTGCTACTATATCATAATCATTATAATAAGTAAATAGTAAAATTTGCTTTTTTTATTTAACATTTTTGATGTTAGAATAAAATTAAAAATTAAAAATACACCTTGACTATCTAATTTTTGTCAAGACTTTTTTATAAATTTATTATATTATTTTTTTGTATGGCAAACAAGCGAAAACGATATATTTTTTAAAAAATTGCATCTTTTTCACTTTTTTTATGATAAAATTCAATTATGATTAATTTTCTAAGAATTGTTTATTATTTTTACACATTG
>CAKPOI010000051.1 GCA_934169775.1 uncultured Clostridia bacterium | reverse complement strand
AAGCATTCCTACTTTGTATATATTTTTTTTACAACTAAATTATATAATAAGGAATGCTTTTTTTCAATACATGTATGCAAATGATGAGAATAAAAAATAAGAAAAATAAAAACTTAGGCAAGTAATATGTCTAAGTTTTCATTTTTGAAAAAGTGTCCGGATATAAGTATCTTAGTAAATAATTTCAATGTTTTTACTACCTCATCTTTTTCTATTGAGTTTATTAATTCAACTTTTTTCTTATTATCATTATCCACGAATATCGTATTAAATATTTCTCGCTTTTTTGATGAGAAATCATCTATTCCTAAATTTTTTACTTCATAGTTGATTTCGATTTTCGCTTTTTTTTATGATTCTTAATATAGTATTTTTGAAATATTTACATGAGTGTCTTTTATTTGTCTTTCTGCATCTTTTGAACTCGTTTTTAAACCAATTTTATCTATATAATCGTCTAATCTTTTTGTTCTAATTGCATTATCTTCTATAAACTCTAAAGGTTCTGCAAATGTTGTATGTTTACATTTATTATTAACTTTATTTTATAATTTTGAATTGGTAAATCAATTCATTTAATTCCAATATTTTATTCTCTGCACCTTTTACGGATGATATTTTATCATATCTCGTTTTTAATGCCAACTAACATGACAAAGAACCACCATAGTATACACCATCCATTTTTGCAATCAAACTCAAAAAGGATTAATATGTCAAAAAAGCACCTTAATTTTTTTATTTTAAGCAAAACAAAAAATGCAGTAAGTACCCAAAGTTATTAAAACATAGCATTTATCCAATAAATTCCAACAACGACAAAGAAAAAATGCAATCAAATACTTGTAAAAAAAGCACATATGGTGTAAAATACAAATATATTGGAAATAATATAAGAAAAATCAAAAAAACAAGAGTATTTTGCAAAAAAAGCACAATACAAATAAACAAGTTTTAAGACAAGGAAGGATGAAATAAAAGAATGAGATTTGTAGCAGACGAAGAATCGAAAAAGCAATACAAAAAATTTTTAGAAGAGAACGAAAAATGCAATTTTCAACAATCATTAGAATGGGCAGAAGTAAAAAAGCCAAACTGGATACCAGAGGTAATATTAGCAGAAGATGAAGAAAAAAACATAATAGGATCATTATGTGTATGGATAAGAAAAATACCAATCTTTGGAAACATCATGTATGCACCAAGAGGACCAGTATGTGATGTACATGATTTAGCAATTCTAAAACAATTAACAGATGGAGCAAAAGAGCTAGCAAAAAAATACAAAGCAATAGTATTAAGAATAGAGCCAGATGTAGAAAGTGAAGATCAAGTATTTAGAGACATAGTAACAAATTTAGGATATCACATAAAAGACGATGCAAAAGACTTTATGGACGAAATACAACCAAGATATGTATTTAGACTAGACATAAAAGGAAAAACAGAAGAAGAAGTAATGGCAGGATTTCACCAAAAATGGAGATATAACATACGTTTAGCAGGAAAAAAAGGAGTAACAGTAAAAGAAGGAACAAGAGAAGACCTAAAAGAGTTCCACAGAATAATGATGGAAACAGGAGCAAGAGATGGATTTATAATAAGACCATTAGAATATTTCGAAAAAATGTATGACAACTTAGCACCAAATCATATGAAGCTATTAATGGCATATTATGAAGGAAAACCAATATCAGGTGTAATACCTATTTTTTATGGAAACAAGACATGGTATTTATATGGAGCAAGTAGTAATGAACACAGAAATTTAATGCCAAACTACTTATTACAATGGGAAATGATAAAAATGGCAATAGCTAGACATGATGACATATATGACTTTAGAGGAGTATCAGGAGTAGTAGATGAAACACATCCACAATATGGATTATATAGATTTAAAAAAGGATTTGGAGGAAAATTCACAGAATTTTTAGGAGAAATCTACATTCCATACAAACCATTAACATATAAATTATATAAATTCTCAGAAAAGCTATTTAGAAATTTAAGACAAATAAAAATGAATCTAAAAAATGGCAAAAAAGAAAATAAAAAGACCCAAAAAACAGAACAGAAAAATAAGCAAGAAAAAGCAAATAAACAATAAAAAATTTGGGTAAAATAATAAGCAAAAATAAGAAAAGGAGTTCAAATGAACAAATTAGTAATTAATAAAGAGAATCTATTACAAAATGTGCAAAAAATAAAAGAACATGCACAAATAAATTTACCAGATGACAAAGGAAATCCAGTAAAAATAATAGTAGTAGTAAAATCAAACGCATATGGATTAGACTTAAAACAATATGTACAATTTATGGTAAATCAAGGATTTGACTTTTTTGCTGTTTCAACAGTACAAGAAGCAGTTGAATTCAGAAAATTAGGATTTACACAACAATTATTAATGTTATCATCTACAGGAATAAAAGAAGAAATAAAAACACTAATAGAAAATAATGTAATAATAACAATAGGATCAAAAGAAACAGTAGACGCAGTCTGTGCAATATCAAAAGAAATGCCAGAAAAGAAAATAAAAGCACATATAAAAATAGATACAGGATTTGGAAGATATGGTTTTGTATATAATAATAGAGAAGAAATGATAGAATCACTAAAAAAATTACAAGAAGAAAAAAATATTGAAATACAAGGAACATTTACACATTTTTCAAATGCATATTATGATGAAAAATACACAAAACTACAATTTCAAAGATTTATTGATTGCATAGAAGTTCTAAAAATGAACAACATAAATACAGGAATTTTACATGTGTGTAATTCATCAGCATTTATAAAATTTCCAGAGATGCACTTAAATGCAGTAAGAGTAGGTTCAGCATTTGTAGGAAAACTAGCATTTCAAAATAATATAGGGCTAAAAAAAGTAGCAAAGCTAGAATCACAAGTAGCAGAAATAAAAGAAGTTCCAAAAGGATTTAATATTGGATATTCAAATGCATATAAAACCAAGAAAAAAACTAAAGTAGCAATCATACCATGTGGATATATAAACGGTGTAGATATCCAAGTAGGAAGAGATATGTTCAGACCAGTGGACAAGTTTAGATATATTGTAAGAGATATAAAAGATGCATTTAAAAAACAAAATCATATTGTTAATATAAATGGTCAAAATTGTGAAATATTGGGAAGAATAGGAACATTCCATGTTACTGTTGACATTACAGGAAAAGACATAAAAATTGGAGACAAAGCAACTTTTGAAGTAAACACAACATTGGTAAATAGTAATGTAGAAAGAATATATCAATAAAGCATAAAACTAATTTTAAACCAGCTTATGCTTTTAGAAAGGATGATATAAAAAATGAATCAACATTCAGATGAAGAAAATAAAAAGAAAGCAGAATTAAAAAAAGGATTTTTCAAAAAAGCAAAATTGTCTATTTTCAATGTAGAAAAATATCCTGAAATGGCAGTAGAAGGAGTACCAAGAGCAATATCATATTTAGCTAAATTAGTAGCTGTTTTAGCTCTTATTGTATGTATATGCCTAATAGTAAAAACAACGCAAGTTGTAAATGAAACAATAAATTATATAGAAAACAATTTCCCTGATTTTTCATATGAAGATGGAATATTAGATGTAAAAACAGAAAATACCTTGAATTATGATAATGAGTATATTGGAAAAATTATAGTAGATACAAAATCAGAAGAAAAAGAAACAGATGAAAATTTCAATGGAATTATAATTTTAAAAGATAAAATAATAGTAAAAAATACTGCTATGATGGGAAGTGCAACATATAAATATAGTGAAATATTAAATCAAATGGGATTTACAAAATTTGATAAGCAAGGTCTAGTACAATATGCAAGAGGAACACAAATGACAAGTTTATATATAAGTGTATTTGTTACAGTATTTATTTATGCATTTATAATGTATTTCATAAACACATTTATATATGTACTAATGTGTAGTGTTTTCGGATATTTTGCAAGTTTATTTGCAAAAATAAAAATGCGTTATGCAGCAATATTTAATATGTCAATATATGCAATAACATTATCAACATTATTAAATGCAATAT
>CAKPOI010000050.1 GCA_934169775.1 uncultured Clostridia bacterium | reverse complement strand
TTTGTAAATAATTTTACAACCAAAAAAATTAGATGTAAACTCATTTATTTACATCTAACAGTATACATGTAATTTATCTTTCCAATTCATTTTTACTTTTTTCAAATGAAATATAATAAGCATATTTATAACAGTTACCAAAACGATTTTCATTTTCAATATTTAGTATTTTCTCCAATTTTAACATCAATGACATAATCTTTTAGTTTTAATAATTCCTTTAAAAATTCTTCTTTTTCTTTTTCATTTAAATCATTTTGTGTCCACTTATTGATTCCATATTTAATTCGATAATTGTCCATATCCAGTTCTGTTGCACCAATCGATTTCAAATAATTGATTGTAACTTTTCATAACCCCACTTCATACAACTTACTATTTGTTTTTGTTATAGAATTAAAGATTTTTCTATCTTAATATCATTTAAAAATTCTGGTAAATTAGTAAATGTAGCTATAATTCCTCTATTTGTAAGTGCAAAAATATCTCTAGTCTTTTTATCTATTTCCTCTTTTACTGCTTTAGGAACTTTAATTGATACTCCAGCTTTTTTATATTCTTGTTCTATGTATTTTTCTAAAGTAGGAAACATGTTTTGAATTAGAAAAACAGCTTTTTTTCCAGCCAAATTTCTTGCAAATACAAAATTATTAGGTTCTATTCCTTTTTTAGTCCTAATATCATTATATAATTTTAAATACTTATCATATTTTGAAGACATAGGTACAAACCACAATATTTCTTTATCAATTTTATCTCGAAAACAAAAATAAGTTGGTCTTTTTGTTCCAGCTTCTTTATTTTCCATTAAATGATATTTAGGGTTGTACTTTTCAATGAATTCATCTTTTATAAAATATAATTTTTCTTCAACAATTTCCATTTTGTTCCTTATATAATAAAAAGGGAGTACAAAACTCCCAAATTTATTCACCAGTGTATTTTCTCTTTGCCAACTGGGTGGCTGATTAATCGATTATCTAGGGTATTTTACTCTTTGCCTCCTAGTAGGCAGTGTTTATTTATATAATAATTATAGCACCATATTATTTGAATTGTCAACAAATTCAAAATGATTTTCTAAAATTATTATATATAATATAATATTATATGATATTTATATATAAATAATGCAAATATTTTTGGTATCATTTTCTTTAAATTTTATATGTTCACTATTTTTTCAAAATTGCCTCTCCATCCTACCTTTCCTTTTTCTGTCAAAATTGAAATATTATTATTAATCTTATATTGAATTTTTAATTACTATATGTTATAATTTTTATGTAACTTATAATTTCATATATTAGAGAAAGGATATCTATTTGCTATGAAAAAATCAAAAACATCACTAAGTAATACTAAAGTATATCCAATTGAAGGAAAGGTTTGTCGGGCTATAATACCATTTGATGATGGATCCTCTTTAAATATTCTTTTTAAAGTAGAGAGGATGGGAGTTATTGAACCATGTACTTCAGCAGATAAATTTATTTATTCTTCGCTTTCAAAAGATATACAGAGTAGAATATATACATTGTATTCAATTTTGTAAAAAGATTTATCTGTAAAAAAATCCTTATAGTTTAAATGATTATTAAAACTATAAGGATTTTTTGGATTATAATTCTAGTCTTTTAAAATGTACTTCTTTTAATTTTTGAGCAAGAATCATATTATTCCGATTCATCTTTTTCACAAATTGCTTTTTCCTTCATTTTCATCGTAAAACTGTTGTTCTCATATTCAATACTGAAATTTTTTAATGGATTTTTTTCAAATAATCATATATATCTTTCATTATTTCTCCATTTACAATCTCATCTACTTTATTCATTGCCAAAATTATAGAATTTGATTCTTCTAACCTAATATATTCATCAGTCAGAAGATTATAACTATTGAAGTGAATTGAATCGCTTTCCGTTCCGAAAGCGACATAACATTTTGCGGAATCATCAGCTGGATTTCTTACTAAACTTACTTGCCAAATCAGTAAGTTTAAGTCATCAGACGATTCGAAAACATCTAATATTCTTTGTAAACATCGTAGTCTTTTGACTAACACCCGCCGACGTTCAATAATGCCTTCTGCTTTGCCTGTTATTTTACTCATACTGTTTCCTCCTTTTGATGTATTAAAGTTTTCACAATTTGCTACTTTTAATTATTTACATCTAATATTATAGCATATTTACATAATTTGCCAATACATTATGCTTAATTTAATTTCATTTATTATCTTATATTTGTCTATACTTTTCGAAAAATTTATAGTTTATATTTTTTCTTCTTTTTTATTTTAATATAAAAAGTTCCGGGTATCAAAGTTTTGTACAATAAAAGATAGGAGTAAAATATATAGACTATGCAGTACTTTCAAGCCTTTGGCTTTAATGTATCTACTTATTATATAATTATTTACTTTGCATATTTAATATTATTTAATGTTATCCAATTACTTATATAATCTTATTTTAATAACACTTTAAAATCAATTTTAAGCTACTTAAATATTTTATCTATATAATTTAATGTTCAAATAATTTTTATCTTTAATTATAAATTTGTTTTTCAATATTTTTTTATAATTTCTGTTCTTCTATTTAAATTTTATCTAAAATCGTAAAAATGCCTATTTCTCTATATTTGCCGTATTTTACCAACAACAAACTATATGACTGTTTTATTAAAATTCCTTAAAAACGATTCTCGCAAGCCATTATTTTAACTAATTTCAAAAGATCTTACATATAATTATAATTCCATAAGTTTAATTAAAATCTGCAAATTTAAATTGCATACTATAAGTTTAAAGCATCAAAATTAATTTTTAAAATCATAAACAGATAATTTGATTAGTTAATAATTTAAATTAATTATAATTGATTTTCAGACTTTATAAATATAATTTAAAATCTAAGATTATAATTAAAACTTATAAATCAATTTGTAATAATCAAATGTTCGTTTTAAGATTTTTTACCAAACAAAATTTTAAAATCTAAAATTTGAAATTTATAAAAATTTAATTTAAAATTCAAATTAAAATTATTTTATTAAATTATATATTTTAGATTTTTTCTAAAAATAATTTAAGAACATTGCACAAAATATTTTACTACCTATTTTTCTATTTTTTTAATTGTGTTTATTTAATATGCACAGCAATTATAGCTTTTACTTTTTTAAATTTCTTCAATAATTCAATTACATTATTTTCATCTATATTATATATGTATCTTGCTTTATATCAGCGAATATTGGAATAGCTCCTACTCTTAATGTTTGAAATGCAGGAGCTGCAAATGTCCAAGTTGGTACAATAACTTCATCTCCATATGAAACTCCACATGCAATTAGTACAGAATGCAAAGCAGATGCACCTGAATCAAAAAAAGAAAAATATTTTGTTTTTAAAAAATTTGACATATTATTTTCAATTTCTGAAATTTTATCATTTTTATTTGATACAAAATCTCTAGATGCTAAATATTGATTCAACTCATATTATCTTCTACTTTTGGTGGCCACACACTTCTGAAATTATTTACATTATCACAGACTTTTTTAGCATCTTTATTAAAGAATACTAAATTGTTCATAAACTTCCCTCCATAATTATATTTTTGATTTTGTATAATAAACTATATTAAAATAAATATTTAAAAATTTGTTCTGGATATAAAGTTAACTCTTTATCTTTAAATCTATTAATATCTATCCACATTGCTTCTGTTTCTGAATCATCATCTATTACAGAATATTTTTCTTGATAATCTTTATCATCAATATAAGCATCATAAAACAATACTAATTCATGTGCATTTTTACCTTTATAATTAAATATATTTTCAGAAATGCCTAAAAATTTTCCAACCCTATGTTGAGTTCTTCTTTAAATTTCCTTTTTAATGCATCTTCGCTTTTCTCTAAAAATTCTATTCCGCCACCCAAGCATCGATAAAATTCCTGTTCTTTTAATTTATCATATCCCTTACTAACTAACAGTTTATTACCATTTCTAACTAATCCAAGCACTATAGGTCTAATTTCTTTAAATTTATCCATATAAATTTTCGTTCCTTTCTATTAATATATGTATAATTATACCATTTTATCTATAATATTACCATTATTCTTCAAACTCTTTTTTCGTATTCCTTATTAATTTATTAATTTTTAATTATTATTCTATCCTATGTAATATATTTTCTATGTGAATTTTTAACATTAGTTTGATTAACCATTGCATATTTCATTGTTGTATCTATTTTAATATGTCCCAATAATTTTTGCACTTGTTCTATTGGCATACCTTTATCTATTGCCATTGTAGCCATTGTTCTTCTAAATTTATGTGGATGAACTTTATTTATATTTGCTTGTTTTCCTAAGTTTCTGATAACTATTTCAATTTCTGATATTCCCAACCTGTTGTAATGTTTTACAAGAGATACAAATAAAGCTTCATTATCATCTGTTCTAGTTTCCAAGTATTTTTCTATATACATTTTACTTTTTGCACTAAAATAAACCTCTCTTTCGCTATTGCCTTTACCTAAAACAATACAACTTCTTTCTTGAAAATTCATATCTAATATATTTAGTCTTGTGATTTTTCCAACTCTCATACCAGTTGAAATTAATAGTTCTAATATTGCTAAATCTCTTACATTTGAACAAGTATCTCTTAATTTTTCTAAATTTTCATCTGTTAATGTTTCTTACACTTTTCTTGTTGTCTTTACTTTATGAATCCTTCTAACAGGACTTTTTACAATATAATCCTCATTTTCTAATCAAGCAAAGAAACTTGATAATGTTCTTCTTATATTGTCTATTGTTACCATACCAGCTTTTGAATTGTTCTTATAATCGGTTAAATATTTTCTTAATAGTTCAGTAGTAATTTCACCTATTAGAAGATTTATTGTATCTAACATTTTGGTTATATTATCTTTATAGTAATTTAAAGTTCTATTTGATAATTTGCAATATATAGAATTCTATCTATATTATACAATATTTAATCGACATAATAAAAGATGAGCATATTCTATATACCCATCTAAATGTTTATATTTTTGTTCAAATTTCAAAATCAATCTCAGCGACAAATTACTATTTGCATTTATCTTTACTTTGTCAATTGATAACTTTGTTCTATCAATTCTTTTACTAAATCCTCGTCCACCTTTTCATCTATAATAATTGTATTCCAATGTTCCTTATTCATATGATAAGCAGGTATTATATAATCATAAGTATTTCTCAATATATCAGAATAATTTGGATCTGTCTTAACATTAAGGTATAACTTATTATTTACATTCGTTAATAATGCAAACCATTTTTTATTTTTACAATGTTTCATTGTTACAGATTCGAAATCATCTGGAAAAGGACAATCCTTATATGTATTTTTTAATGTTAAACAATATTTTATTATTTCTTCTTTATTCATAACTAAATCCTTATTAGCTTTTACACTATTTATTATTTAATTATCTGTAAACTATGTCATCTACTTTGTATCAATTAACAATTCCTTTGGGTTCTTTTTTAAACTACTTATAGATGATAACACTAAAGATATTATAAGTACCAAAGACATAAATAAAATTACATATATTATTGATTTTGGTAATATATTAATATCTA
>CAKPOI010000049.1 GCA_934169775.1 uncultured Clostridia bacterium | reverse complement strand
TTGGATTCACTTTAACATATCAATAAACAATAGAAGAGAGGTAGAAGTAGATATGGAAAAGTGTAAAAAAAGGAATACAGAACATTGCACAAAATCAAAGTTTAGGGCTCAAAATATTAAGAGAAGATATAAGACACTAAAAAGTACAGAAAGTGTCTTATTTTTTATTTTCGTTAAAATCTGATGTATTATTTTATTCTTGGATAAGGTTTTATTTCGTTAGTTAACCCCAATAAATAATCTGTACTAGTATTATAAAAATTTGCTAGTTTTATTAAAACTGTTGTTGGTATGTCATTTTTTCCTATTTCATATTGATTATATCCTGTTTGTGACATATTTAATAATTGTCCAACTTGTTTTTGTGTAAGGTCTTTATCTTCTCTTAAATGTCTTATTCTTTCATACATTTTTTATCACCCATAAAAATTATAAAATAACTTGAAATAAGTTATTGACTTTTAACTTATAATACGTTATACTCTTTTTAGATAACTTATTTTAAGTTATTAAATAGTGCTAAATGAGGTATAACAAAGAAATAGTTTAGTGCTATTTATTATATTTCTAACAATCTTTTCCCCTTAGGTTGTTAGAGAAAGGGGAAAAAAATGGGAACAACAAACAAATTGGAAAAACTTAAAAAGTTTTTTGAGGAAGTACATGTTGAGGACTTAACTATAAAGATTTCATATGCCATTGGATATTTATAAGACGATGATAAAGTAAGTAAACAAGATTTTATTAATTTTTTAAGAGAATTAATTTATTAGTGGAGGTAAAAAGATTATGTATTGTGAAGGAAATTTTAAATTTAAAGGAATATTAAAAAAAGATGCAGGAACATTTAAGAATGATAAAGGAGAAGTAATTAATTATCCAGAAAAATATGAATTAAAAGTTGATGAAATAGATGAAGATGGAGTAATAAACGAAAGATTATTCAAATTGCCTATAGATAGCAAACTTATAGCAACATTAGTAACATTTAAGCCATATCAAGATATTAATTTAACATTTGACGTTTCTTTTCTAAAGTCAGGAAGTGTCAAAGTTACTCCTGTAGATGTATCAAGTATGTCAAAATAGTTATACTCTAGTTCTACCTAGTTTATATATATCAATGTTTTGAAATAGGGAGGTGTTAGTATGGAAGGTGCTACAAATGTTGCAGCAGTAATAAAGCCACTTTCAGACGCTTTAGTTGCTTCAATTACACCAGCACAATTAGTAGCAATATTAGCTAGTATTGTAGGTGTTGGTATGGCGTTTGTGTTAATGTGGTTTGGTGCAAGAAAACTAAAACAAATATTCACAAATGCCGTAACAAAAGGCAAAATCAAATTCTAGTTTTTACTAGTTGAGAGGGACTTTACTAGTTCTTCTCTTTTATTTTTTTAATAGGGGGAAAGCAAATGAAATTAAGTATTATAATATTATATTTTAAAAAAGTAATAGGAAAAGTTTTATATCATTTAAGAAAAATTTTAAAAGTTTTATCATATACAGCAATAACAATAGTTTTAGTAGATTTATTAGTATTTTTAATGACTGGAGGCGAGATACGTGGATAGTTTAGATAGCCTTTCAGGTTCACACAATTTCTTTAATATATTCCGAGTGGTAAATTACAAAAGAAAGTTCGCAGTAGAACACCCAACATATTTTTATCCAGAAGGACTTCTTGTTTTTTGTGCAGAGCAAGGAGCTGGTAAAACATTGAGTGCAGTTCAATATTGTATAAGAGTAAATAAGATGTATGAAGATTGTGTTTTTTGCACTAATGTGTTAATTAAAGACTTTCCTGTAAATTGTTATTATGAAATTAAAGAAATAAGCGAAGATGTAACACAAATTTTTTATTATAGAATTTCTGATGACTGCTTAGCAAGAAAAGTTACTTTAAGTAAAGATGAAAACGGAGAGATACAAACAGATATTGAAAAGATACTTGATATAAAAATATGTGTAGCTTATGACGGAATAGATTGTATAAAAAATTTATCAAATGGTTTCGAGGGTGTCTTGTATTTAATTGATGAGATACATCTTGAGTTTAATTCACTTGAGAGTAAAAATATACCTATTGAGGTCATGGTTGAAGTTTCACAACAGAGAAAACAAAGGAAACATATTGTAGGTACATCTCAAGTTTATATGAGATTAGCAAAGCCATTGCGTGAGCAAATAGATACAGTTGTTATCTGTAAAAATTTTTTATCATGTATTCAGTATAACACTGTAATTGATGGTAAAACAGCTGTTGAGGATAATGGCAAATTGATAGCTGATATAAAACGTAAGTTTTTGTGGTTTCATAGACCAGAACTTTACAATAGTTATGATACATTTGCTAAGATGAAACGTTATCGTAAAGAGTGGAAAGGAATATCAAGACAAGATATTTACAATAAAAACGAGGAGGTGAAAGTCAATGGATTACACAGCGGTCGTTGATTTATTAGTTCAAGTAGTTAAACAGGCTTTACCACTTGGTATAATATTTTGTTTAACTGAACGATTGGTTAATATGTTTTTAACCTTTGCATTTCCAAAAACATTTAAAGGAGGGCTATAAATGGATAATAACACAACAAATAATAATGCTGTAGATTTAAAATCATTGAATATTGCTGGAAATACAACTAATACAACAAATTCTACAGCAACAGAAAACACAACAAGTGCTAATAATACTACAGAGGATATAAAATCTGATGAATATAAAGAAAGTCTAGCAAATGACAAAATAGCACTTGCTTATGATTATTATGATAGATATTACGAAAATGTCTTGAATAAACTAGATACAATTGTAGTTAATGAAGATACATCAATAAAAAACCAAGAACAAATAATATCAAAATTAGATACAGTAACTTTAACTTTTAATACAATTTTATTTGTAATATTGTTATGGTTTTTAATTGATGTTATTCGCCACATGTGGAAAAAGTGAGGTGTGTTTAATTATGAAAAAAACAAATAAATTTATAATTTTTTTAGGGATATTTCTATTTGCAATATTATTTTTTAATACAAAATCATTTGCAGCAACGCCTATAAAGTTTTCAAATGGAGAAACCTACGAATTTGATTTTTCTAATTGTGAGTTAAAAGAAAATTATTTTATTATATTGTCCAGTAAAACTCCTTCAATATCAATATTTACTTGGGATAATTCTGTAAAATTTTATGCTACTTCACGTTTTCGTTTTCTTAGTGATAATGGTCCTTTTAGCTTTAAGCTTTTATTAGGCTCTACAATTCCTCCTCTTTCTGATTTTGATACTACTTCTTCTATTACATTTGGTTCAGATATTTTAGGCTATTTTTCTAATGTAAATGTACCAGATGAAAACGGTTCATTTACTTATTATGCTAAGACTGGAGATATTCAATTTTCTAATAGTAAACCAAATTTTGTAACAACTAAAGAAACATTGGAAAGTGGTAACTTTGATAAATTAGAAATAAATCCAAATGAATTTGATTATATGGGTAATTCTTTTGTTTTTAGAATTTTAGAAGGTATAGAATTAGACGGACAAGTTGTCAATTATTATCCTAAAATGGATTTTAAATTAAATTATTTTTCTAAGTATTATTTTTCGGATGTAAGTAATAGTTATCATCCATTTTTAATACCAAAGTCTAATTTAGGTATATCATTTGAAACAGGTAAAAGTTATAAATTCTTACTTCTTGATAAAGCTTCTGATAGTGCAACTGTATTTGACAGTATCGAATTTACTGTTGCAGAGAGAAAAGCTGAAGATGTAATAAAAGATAAGCAAGACGAGACAAATAGTAGATTAGATGACCAGAATAAAAAACTTGATGAACAAAATGAAAAACTAGACGAACAGAATAAGACCAGTAAAGGTATATGGGATACTATAAAAGAAGTCCTAAGCTATATAAACCCTTTTTCAGAGAACTTTTTTGTATATAAGCTAATTAGTTTATTGATAGACGCCATAAAGAGTTTATTTATACCTTCTGATGATTTCTTTAGTAATTATTTTACTAATTTGAAAGATTGGTTTTCTGATAGATTAGGCTTTTTGTTTTACCCATTTGAGTTGATAATTGATATACTCGATAAAATAGTCAATATTAATTTTAGTGATCCAGTAATGAATATACCAGATATTAATGAGCCATTTACAGGTAATAAACTTATATCTGCAACAACATTTGATTTTAATAGTTTACTAAGCAATTCTATATTAAAAAATATACATGATATTTATTTAGTTGGTGTTGATGTAGTTATAGTAATAGCATTAGTAAACTTGGCTAAAAGGAAATGGGAGGAGGTATCTACAAAATGATAATAGAGGCACTTTTAAATATAATAATGACATTGCTGCAAGTGGTATTTGGTTGGATAAATATACCAGGATTTCCAACGGAATTGACTAATAGTATTAGTTCATTTTTAAGTTTAATATTTGATAATTTAACATTGTTAGGTTTCTTCATTAGACCAGCAACTATTACAGTTGTAATACCTATTTTAATAATATTATTGAACTTTGAGCATGTATATAAATTGACTATGTGGATACTAAGAAAAATACCATTTCTAAACGTCCAATAAAACTTATGAGTAAAAAACAAACTTATAAATGCTATGTTTTACTGTATAGTATCAGTTTTACTCATAGATGGAAAAATCTGAAAAGGAGCTGTTTGCAACGCAAACGCGACTTTGAAGAAATTTTTCCTTCTATATTTAATTTAATTATAGTTGAAAATAAGCAGAAAATTATTTGATAAAATTAGGAGGTTTTGCCATGCTCAAAAAGTATATTATTACTGGTAATATTGTAGAGGTTTACTCCTATCAAAATTACATAAGGGGGAAAGGGGGAGCTAATAGAACAGAGGCTACAGCTGATGACGTAGAAAACGCATTGAAAAATTATGCTAATACTAATCAACGTAGACGTGATATGGTTCGTAGATTAGCTTGTTGTAATTTTAACGCACAATATGACAAATTTTTCACTTTGACTTTTGCTGATAATTTAACAGATGTAAAAAAAGCAAATTATTTGTTTAAGAAATTTAAGCAAAAATTACAATACAAATTCGGAAAAGATATAAAATATCTTGGAGTAGTAGAATTTCAAGAAAGAGGAGCTGTACATTATCATGTTTTGTCAAATATTCCTTATATCCCTCAAAGAGATTTACAAGATTTATGGGGTCATGGATTTGTATTTATAAATGCAATAAACCATGTAGATAACATAGGAGCATATATCGTAAAATATATGACTAAAGATACAACAGATACAAGATTGCAAGGATTAAAAGCATATTTATGTAGTAGAAATTTAATAAGACCAGAAGAAATAGTTAATCATGATTTAAAAGAATTTAAGAAATTGGAAGATATAATTGAAAAAAAATTTCATTTGTCTGAGATTAATGCAGAATATGAAAGTACATACGAAACTGAAATGCTAGGAACTTGTGAATATAAGCAATATAATGTAGATAGGATAAGCAATGAGAATATTCTTAACAAAAAATAATATTTTATATGGGGAAGGAGATATAGTTAGTCAATTTGACTATAAGGGCAGATTTTTAACAACTGTAAGAATTAATAAATTTATTGTACATTATAAAAACAAGTTGCCAAGATTATATGTAAATTTTAACAGTCTTGAATATATGACGAAAAATTGGACATTGCCAGTATCTTATTTAGATACGTATTATAAAAAATTCTTTTAAATAAATATTACCCGCGAAGCGTAGCTTTGATATGCGGGGGTTGTGCCTCACTTATTAGATTTTCTGCGACAGAATATGGAGCTAGAAAATCTTATAAGGAAGACACAAAAGGGGGATAGTCCCCCTAAACAACTTTTATTATTATATACATTGCACAAAATCAAAGCTATACCGTGATTGCCGTAATATAAAATATAAGAAAAAACATAGCAAATATAATAAA
>CAKPOI010000048.1 GCA_934169775.1 uncultured Clostridia bacterium | reverse complement strand
CAATTCCTTTTTTAGCATATTGGGTCAATGTTTCATAATCTTTTGGTTCTAATTCAATTTTCTTTGAGAACTTCTTTGGTTTACCTAGGTTTGAAATATCTTCAATCTTTTTATCGTATTGCATATAGTTATCAAAATTAGATTGTTTTTCATCAACACTATTTGTTATTTTTTCAAGTTTTTCAGTTTCTTTCTTAATTTTAAATTCTAAATCAGATAAATGTTCTTTAGTACTACCTTTTATATCACGAATAAATCCTCTATAACCACTATCAGACATATATTGAAAAAATCTGTCTTGTAATAGGCTATATGATTTTACGAGTTTTGCTTTTCCATTTTCATCATATACAGGATTACCAAAATTATCAGTTAATTGTTCTGATTTCCATTTCTTACTATGGCTCACTTGATTGATTATTTCTTTTGTAGTTCCTATTAGAGATTTATCTTTACATCTTTTAGACCACTTGATTTCTTTTTCTACAACAGGGATTGCTATAACATGCAAATGATAGTGATATATAGGCTTTCCATATTTTTCTGATAGGGCAGTATTTAGTTCATCTGCGTGCATAACAGCTGATATTATATTATCTGTCCTCATTTCTCTTTCAGCAAAGTGAAATGCCTTTTCGTAAAAGACTTTTGCAAATTCATAACCACCATTTTGTTCAAAATAGTCAGAGTTAATATCAAATATAATTTCATCAAATACTTTTGCATTATCTTTTAGTCCTCGAAGTGATATTTCTCCATCATCAATCATTTCTTTTAATTTTTCGTTATAAGTGTTTTTGCATTTTTTGTAATGCACATTTTTTGATGTTTGAGTTAAGTCAACATTCATATTAGAGTAAGATTTGTTTTTTCTTTCGTTGTGTCTTTCTGCTTTTGCAACACTTGTTCTAGTATAAGTTTCAACTCTAGCTACCGAATAGTTTGTTTTGTCCATTTATAAATCCTTTCTTGCAGGTAGCAAGAGGCGACCAAAGGGAGCTGTTACATAACTTTCTTGCGAAAGTATGTAACCCACTATGACACTTTCAAAACTTCGTTTTGCAAAGATGTCGTGGGCTCCTAGCGGAGTGCTCATAAATTATCTAATCTTGCGATAGATAATTTATGTTTGGCTTCGCCAAATCAAAATAATATTTTTCATCTCCATTCAAATATTATTTTGACTACTGAAAAATTTTTGTGCTACCTAGCATAAAATTTTTTCAGTATCTGTTTGCTATGCTTCGTAAGAATATAGAGAAATACCTATATAGTCTTTTTTAGCATAACAAAAAGACCCATTAGGCACAACAAATAAAACTACTAATATTGCATTTTTTTTGCAGAGTAGTGAGTTTTACTTGAAACATGCTAATCGGTCTTAACCACTGCTGGACATTTTACATACTATTCATTCTAAACCAGCCAAAATATATTTCACCGCATTGGATTAGTAAGTTTCCTACAAACCTTAATTTTTAAATTAGGAGAAAGATAGAAAATATTTTATTGTATCCCTTACTAATCAGTGTTTCGTGTCTATTAATTTTTCAGTGTACTATAAAATACATCTATTATATATCATCTTTTTAGTTACAATTCAGGTAGTCTAAATATCAAATAGGAGATAAGTTCTGAAATCTTATCTCCTTTATATAACTTGTAAATCACCATTAAAACCTTTCAAAAGCATGTTAAATGGACTATAATTTTGTTTCTTATAGGTATTGATACAGCTTCGTATTTCTGCATAAAGTTCAGCTCCACTTTCACTTCTAAACTTTCCTATTTTCTGTTTTATTTTTACAGGTCGTAAATCCCTATCTATCTGATTATTTGTAGATGGTATTTTAAAATCTGTTACAAAGCTTATTATTTCTTTCAATTCTTTCTTATCTTCAAATCTACTTAGTAACCTTCTTTCATCTTCATATACTGGATTTTCTACTTCATTACTAGTCATCCACTCTTTTTTCCATTTTTTGAAGATAATATCTCTATGTGTATTAAATTCTTTTTTTTCGTCTTTCTCAAATTTCTCCTTTCCCTGATCTATGTAGTTATTTCTTTTTTCATTTATCCCTGATAATAACTTGGCCATCTCTTTAGCTCTTTCATGCCCATTAAAATCATATACACCTTTAAGATATCTTAATATATGTGATAAGCATTGCACTCTTTTTCTTCCACAGTGATTGTATAAATCAGTTCTATCTTTTACAACAATTCCTTTATATTGTGTCAGAAATCCAATATCTTCCAAAGCCTTTTGAGATTTACTTTTATTTATCCATAGTCTTGTGTATTTTTTATTACTGCATCCTAAAACATTAAAACCTTCTCCATTTATTTTTATTTGACTTTCATCGTTATTTGTATAATATGCATCCATCAAATTTAATTGAATATTTTTTATTTGTGGTTTTAATATTTTAGCACTTTTCTTCTGCCAAGAAACAAGGCTTCCTTTTGACAATTTTATAACTCCATTTGTTATACTACTAAAAAACTCAACAACTGCATCTGTTGAATTATTTGCAGATATCATTAAGTTAATTGCCATCGCCTTTATATTTGAACCATATTGAATTGGAGAATTATGCTCTTTTTTTATGTTATATTTTCCGTTATTATCAGGATAATATTTGTATATCGTTATCTTAGTTTTTACTTCAATATCAATAACTTTTCTTATTATTACTTTTTTGTTTTTATTTTCTTCAGTTTTATTTATTTCAATAATTTCTGTTTCAACATTATCTAAATTTATATTTTCTTTTAGCATTGGGGCGCTTAAAAAAGCTCCAACATGACCTGTTTGACCTCCTTGCTTTTTATTAGATTTTTCTCTTCTATTAGTGATTACTTTTTTAAATCCATTTGTAGAAGATGGCTTAGAAGAATTACTACTATCTTTTTTTGTTCTTACGTTCTGCGTCGCTAATAGCTTTTGATAGTATTCTACTTTTTTTTTAGCTCATTAATTTCTATATTTTGCTCATCATTAACCTTTACTAAACTATTATATTGAGATAAAGTTGTATTATATTTTTCTTTATAATTATTTTTATCTAAATCATGAATAATTTCATCTTTTTCTCTATTCTGCTTTTTTAATAGTCTATTCTCAGTGTTTTTAACTTCATTTTCTTTCTCTAATTTTTTAACTTTTTCTAATAGTGCTATATATTCTTGTTCTGAATAAATCATGTTGGTTCACCTCTTTTCTTGATGAATTAATTATATATCAAAATGCCTAAAAAGTCCATATTTTCAATTATTTCAGAAATATTACATGTTCAGAATTTAACATGATTAATTTTCATTATTTTTCTACCTTTACTCATTAATACAATGAAAAAAATCACGTACAAGCATTTTTAATACTTAATATCGTGATTTTTTTATTTGTAAAATTCACTAACAAAAAATATATAATTTTTTTTATATTACATTTTTGTTACAAATATTTACTTTTTATATTTATACCACCTGAACTGTAACTCTTTTTATGTAAATGTCAATAAAATACAGAATATTCATTGAAAAAAGTGGAATTTCTTGATATAATTTGTCCATAATAATAAATTTATAAAGGAATGATGCCTAAATGGAAAATAATAAATTAGAAACAATATCAAATCTTTTTGAAGACAGTGAGATAAGAAGTGTTTGGGATAGTGAAAAGGAAGAATATTATTTTAGTGTTGTAGATGTTATTGGAGCATTAACTGACAGCAATATTCCAAGAAACTATTGGAGTGATTTAAAAAGAAAATTAAAGCAAGAAGGAAGTCAACTGCACGAAAATATCGTGCAGTTGAAAATGAAAGCAACAGATGGTAAAATGCGTGAAACAGATACGTTAGATACAAAAGGAATATTAAGACTAATAGAGTCAATACCAAGTCCAAAAGCTGAGCCATTTAAACTTTGGCTTGCTAAAATGGGAAATGACAGAATAGATGAAGTATTTGATCCAGAACTTGCTATTAATCGTGCTGTTGATTATTATAGAAGTCGTGGATATGATGATAATTGGATTAAGACAAGAATGACAGGAGTTGTAGATAGACGCAAATTAACAGATGTATGGAAAGAAAATGGAATAACAAAAAATTTTGAATATGCAGTTCTAACAAATGAAATATATCAGGCTTGGTCTGGAATGAAAGCATCAGAATATAAAAACTTTAAAGGAATTAGAAAAGAGTCTTTAAGAGATAATATGACAGACATAGAAGTTGCTTTAACTGATTTAGGAGAAATCGCAACAAGAGAACTTGCTAAAAAGCATAGACCTTATGGCTTGGAAGAAAACAAAAAAGTCGCACATATGGGTGGTCATGCTGCAAAAGTTGCAAGAGATGATATAGAAAAGAATTTAGGTGAAACTGTTGTAACTAGAAAAAATGCTTTAAATTATAAGTATTTAGATGATAATAAAACTTTAAAGAATACATCCAAAAAGAAAATAAAGGAAAATATTAATATGGAGGGAACAGATGAATAAACCTATCATTGGCATTGTATCAAAACACTATGCTACATATAAATCAAATAAAATAGATACATTTGTAAGAGATGAAGTAAAGCAAGCTATATTTGATAATGGAGGAATTGCTATCGGAATATTACCTACTGAATCTAATGTTAATTATTGTGGAGATAATTGGAAAGATAATTTGTCAATAGAAGAAAAAGAAAATTTGATTACACAAATTAAATTGTGTAGTGGAATTATATTACAAGGTGGTCTTGAAACAGATAATTATGAAAGTATAATCTCAAAATATTGTTATGACAATGATATACCTATATTAGGAATATGTGCAGGTCAAAATAATATTGCTAGAGCTATTGGAGGGACAACATATAAAATACCTAACCCAGATAAGCATGATAAGTCATTTGATGAATATGTGCATAACATCAAAATAGATGAAAGTTCAAAATTTTATAACATAGTTAAAACAACTGAAATGATGGTAAATTCTAGACATAAAAGAACAATAAAAGATTGCCCAATGCTTGATAAAGTTGCATTTTGTGAAGATGGTTACCCAGATGTTATTGAAGCTAAAAACAAAAAATTCTATATAGGAGTTAGGTTTCATCCAGAAAGTTTATATGCTAAAGACGAAAAAATGAATAAAATTTTTAAAGAATTTATAAATGTTTGCAAAGGCTAGGAGGTTAAAATGGAATTAAAAGAAACAATAAAAAATAGACGAAGTATTCGCAAATATAAAAATACTGAGATATCTAAGGAAATAATTGAAGACTTAATTGATTGTGCAAGGTTATCACCATCTGCCAAAAATAGACAACCTTGGAAATTTGTAATAGTAACTAACACTATAAAAAATCAAATTGCAGACATTATGTTGGAAAAGGAAAATAGCTCAAAGATTAGTTTAGAAAGACAAATATATAATGCTAATAGTAGTGTTAAAGCAACTGCAAAAATAATGAAAGAAGCACCTATACTTATATTAGTTCTTAAAGAATATGAAGATAATTGGATTATAGGAGATTCGCTTTCAATCGGTGGAGCTATAGAACATATTTGCTTAAGAGCAACCGATTTAGGATTAGGTTCACTTTGGATAAGAGATATTGTATATACTCAAAAAGAAATAGCTAAATTAGTAGGCTATGAAAATATGGAACTGATTTCAGCAATTTCTATCGGTTATCCAGATGAAAGTCCTAAACAAAGACCTAGGAAAAAATTAAATGAAGTATTGGAGTGGTATTAATATGGAGAAAGAAAAAATATTAGAATTTTATAAGCAAACAAGTCAATTTACAGATTTGGGATATTATAAGGATTTTGCAAAAAACTTGCCAGATGATATTGAAAAATTATGTATATTACAAAGAATGCAAATAATACATCCAGTAGCCTTTAAAGATAAAGAAATTAGGAATAAAAAAGATTGCTTTTGGGGAGATATGACTAAAGTACCAGTTACTAGATTAGAATATGAAGATGATATTTTTCCAACAGCACAAAGTGTAATAGCTGAATTATTAAGAAAAATCCCAACTATACTACAAAAAGAGAGGAAAAAGACAAAGTTCATGTTACATGTAGAAGTCAAGCTATATTATTAGCAAGTATATTAAAGGCTAAAGGAATACCAGCTAGAGCTAGAAGTGGATTTGCTGAATATATACATTATGATGAAATATGTTATGACCACTGGATTACAGAATATTTTGATGAAAAAGAAAATAGATGGAGATTAGTAGATGCAGATGAGCATTGT
>CAKPOI010000047.1 GCA_934169775.1 uncultured Clostridia bacterium | reverse complement strand
ACATAAAACACGATAGTATTGATGTTTACACAAGTGTTGGATATATGCTTCGCATTGATTGCTGGGGAGCTGAAAAAGATTTAAAAACCACATATGGATCAGAATGTGCGCTTACTTCATTGGCTGTGGATGAGCCTTTAGAATATGCAAGATTATATCTTGATGGCAATTTACAGATGTGGGTGGATGCAGAAGATTCACTTGAATTATAGAACAAGAATAACGGGTAGAAAACTTCTGATGCCCATTTTACAAGGGGTTCGAGTTTTTTATGTCTGCTGGCGCTATTTCTCTGCTGGAGCACTATTTTCGGGATAATGGCGAAAGGCTTTAGCGGTATAGTTAGAAGCACCGTTTCCATATTTTGTATTGGTTATGGTTTTTATATAATCGCTGGAATAATAGTCAATTGTAGAGCAAATGAAATAGACACAGGGGATTAAGGAAGAGTTGAAGGCAGATAAACAGATGGAATGGGTAGCAAATAAATACTATATAAGAGTGTGAAAAGGGAATTTTGAATAAGGAGATGATTTGGCAATAAGGTGCAGTAATCTGGTGGAAAGCAAGTCTGAAAATGGCTTGCTTTTTGCTTTACAATGTGGTTAGTTGATGTATATAATTATGATAAAGAGATAAAATTGATTTTTATATTTTGGTTCGATATTGTGATGCAGTTTTTCTATATTAAAAAATATACGAGGTTATAATGAAGAATAAAAGTTATGATTATATCTTTGGAAATGGAAAATTTAATACTTGGTTCAACATTATAGTTAGTATTATTAGTTGTTCAGCAATATCGTTTTGTTTAACCGAACTTTTGTTTTCCTTTGATTTTAAAGTGAGTTTTCAAAAAGCACTGATTTTTACCATACTTTTTGTGTTTTTTTTATTATTGTTTTATTACTTTATAAAACAACGTACTTATAAACTATTCGATCAAAAAATAACATATGGATTTAGGGAACGAAAAATTTTGTATGCGGATATCCATTCATTAGTTTTTACACTATCCTCCAGACCTAAAGGAATATATGATATTGGACTGGGAGAACCATACCTATACATAAAAGAAAATGGGAAGAAAAAATATATATGCAATATTACAATTTATTTGGCATATCCAAGTGTTATACAAAAAAGATATGATATCAATATAAGCAATGGGCAGATAGGAATGTCTCCTGCCTACAGTTTTAACTGTTATGATATAAAAAGTATTTTCAATTTAATACATCATTCAAAAGCAAATATTTATGTGACGAAGAGTTTTCTTCTCTTTAATAATTGGACAATAAACAGACTTTGCAAAGAATACAATATCTCTATGGAAATGGTTCAGCTTATAAATGATGGAAACTAATGTAAAAAATTTGTATTGTATTGAACTTTAGAAAACCTTTTTATGAGAAAGGAAAGCATATGCAAGAATATTATAAAATATATTTTCCTTATTCCAAAGAATATTTATTGGAACAGATTAAGAAGACTACAAAACCATTATGTATTTCAAACCAGGCTTATAGAGATATGGCACTTGCAGCCTACAAAGAAGAGGATAATACCTTATGTATCGGATATGCAGCAGGAAGTATGACAGGCGGTGGCTGGGAAATGCTCCAGACACATATAAAAAGCTATGGGGGAGATGTAATGCTGGAAGGTACGTTTGTGCTTTTGCCATACATAAAAAAAGCTGCACTATTTTTTCTGCTCATAGTGATTTTATTTGCATTGTTTTTTTCTCAGGGAGATTTATTGATTTTAACAGAATGTCTGATTTTATTTATGTTTCCATTATATCTGCTGTATAGGAATATTTCTAAGATAGGAAAATGTGAAGAAGGGCGACGGCTTGTTTTATTATATCTGGAAAAGGTGCTTCATGCAAATGTGGAAATATCCGTAGAGGAAGAATAAAGAAATGATAGGGGAAAACGAGAATGAAAAAGATTAATGAACAAACAAAAAGTTTTTTACTATACGGTATAGAAGATGTGATTAAGCCGAAAGAAATCTACAAATTAGATGGAGCAATCTTGTTTCTAGTATTTTTATTTTTCTTTTTATCTGAATCAGCTCCATCACCGTTTTTTTCAAAAGTATTTTTAGTTATTGTTTATCTTGGATTCGTGATTCTTAGTTTTTCAAGAACAGAAGTGACAGGGAAAAAGGTTTTTTGGATCATTGGAATACAAAGTCTGACGTTTTCTATTTTGTTCTGTTGGGCAGCAACTATCCTCATGCTGACAACTATGAAAGAAGAATATTATAAGAGGTATCTAACCATACTCGTTATCATTTACATACTGGTAATCGCTGCATACATTTTTCTTATAATAACTTTGATTAAAAAAGATATCTACAATCCATCTTCTTCCAAAAAGCTGGCTGGAGGATGGTGTATTACTAGTTTTGTATTGCTTGGAATGGGTGTCGCAAAAGTACTTAGTAGCAGCGTTGAATATACAGCCATGATTAGAATTGCAAGCCTTTGTTCCTATTTTTGTTCTTTGGGTTCTATCTTAGGAGTTTTTCACCTGGTAAAGTATTTTGCTGTCAAAAAATGGGAGGTTGAAAAATGAATATTTTTATGAAAAGAATATAGATGAAAATAATTATAGCATCCAGGAAGAAGGATGGCTGGGAATTTTATTTTTGGTTGGAACTATATTTTTCTCAGGATTACTTTTGTATGGTTTTATAGACGGACAGGCGGATTTTTCAGTTATAGTGGCGTATGGAATATTGATTGCTTTTTCTGGAATCTGTACCCTGCATTTGTTCCTGTGGAGAGTCAAGGTAAATCATGATGTAATTGAATACCGGTCGTTTTTTGGAAAAAAAATATTATAAATTTTCAGATATAACAAGAAGTGTACATAAAGAAAATGGTACATTGGAAATATATGCAGGGGACAAAATAATATTCAAATTTGATGAAAACATAAGCGCATCATTGTTTGCAAATAGTCTGTCTAAGCATAAAATTTCACAAGAAACATGGTTGAGTTGTAGAGATAAAAAGTGCATCATAAGACCAAAAGAAAGCCACTATGTTCTGCTAGGCATTTTCTTTTTATATTTGGTTTACAATAGTGTGATACTTGTATTCAATGCAAAAGAAACAGCTTTTGTTTTCCTTTTATTCTCTCTTGTACCGGGAGGTATATTTTTCTATTTTTTAATGGACAAAACAATTGTCAAGGATGGATGGCTATATAGAAATGGATTTTTAAGGAAGAACTGTAAAATAAGATTAACGGATATTACCCAGATGAAAAGAAAAAAGAATTTATTTGGAGAAGCTCTTATTTTATATAAAAATCAGAAAAAAATCGCTAAAATTTCTGCCCGAAATAGAAATGTGGACTGGCTGCAAGTAAAGATTGCAGAAATAAAAAAGGATAAGAAGAAATTAGAACGTAAAAAATGAAAAATGTGAATCATATAGGGAGATTGAGTTTATGGATAATGTCATTAGATTAAGTAAATTTGTAAAAAATTTAGGAATAGTAACAACAGTTCTTTTTTTAATAATCGTACTGGTAACATTTGTTACAGGAAATATGGGGGTTTCGATATGTTTTATGCCTTTTGTATTTTTAGGTATTGCTTTAATTTTGGCATACAAGAAACAAATAATTGTAGTAAATGAAGATGAAATTGTATTTAGCTATCTGGTTAAGAAAACTCAGCATATAAAATATAATGATATTCGTTGTATTTTAATGATTCCATTAAATGGTAGAACAGATGTCATATTAATTGATAAGATGTACAATAGACTTGTTACTCTGGAGCAAGTGTATGTAAATTATGATATTTTATATGATACACTTATAAAACATGAAATAGATCTTGTGGATTTTGGTGAGTTAGTTGAACAGAACAAAGATGTATCAAAGTATGTACCTGCTTTAAACTGGATAGAAAAGAATTTCTATAAATCTATATGTAATGAGAATACAACTATCAAAAATATGTCAAAAACAATAGAAAAAGAAAAGCGTAAAAAAACAAAGCAATTTTTAAAAGCTTTAGGTTGGATTCTAATAATTGCTGATGCAGTAGCATTTTTTATTGGTGGCAAAACAATGTTAGTTATATTTATAATGGTTTTGATGATTACATATGCAGTGTATATAAAATATTATCCATATATATTTATAGAAGTCACCACAAAAAAAGGACAAGAACTGGCGTATCAATTACCATTTATGGGTGCAGCAATAGCAATGCTTTTATCCCTGAATACGAGTAAACTCTTTAATTATGAATTTGGAAACTATATGAAGATTACGGCAATTATTACTGCTTTACTTGCACTGCCATTTATTATTAAATCTTTAAAAACAGATGTACCACAGAAATTTGGACGTAAACTTTCAGTTGTATTTGCTGCTTTTATAATCGCATTTACAATTAGCTTCCCAATAAATTTTTTATTTACATTTGATGGGGCAACTCATGAAATTGCAATTGTAACAGACAAAAAGATTAGCAGTGGTAAAACTAGAGATAGAGAGTTATATGTAAGTTGTAATGGTAAAAGAGAAATATATACTGTTTCAAACAGTGAATATGAAAATACATCAATAGGCGATAGTAAAAGAATTTGTAGAAGAAAAAGTGCATTAGGATTGGAATATAGTACGATACATGATTAATATTTATTTAAAGATAAGGAAGGAATATATAAGATGAAAATATTGTTAGCAGTAGTTGGAGGATTATTATTACTGATATTCCCTTTTATAGTTATGAAAAAAGCAAAAGTAACAAAAGAAGAAAATACTGATGAAGCAAGGAAAAAATTTAATGTGTTTCTCATTTGTATGATACCTGTTCCTCTAATAGGCTTCATATTTCTTTTAATAGGGCTTAGAAGTTTTTTATAAAATTAAATAAAGGAGAAAAATGTTAAAAAACAATGATATATCAATACCAGAAGCCTGCTATGCAGATTTATGTAAGGTGGTTTTTTTTGAAAGAAAACAGGTTAAATTAACAATTATATGGAATGAAAAAATAAGCAGAAATAAACAAATACTTACACTTAAGAAGTTATATCCTGAATTAAATAAAGTGTCTACAGTTGAAATCTATAAAATTACAAAAAAACGAAGAAATGGCAATTTGCAGAGATGGGATGGGGATTTGCTGTTGACTTTTCGCATAAAGCAGAAAAAGCGGGGATAAAAATATTGTTAGAAGAATAACTAAAAATCTTGCTAATGTATAAGTTAAGTAAAAAATAGAATGAAAAATAATCATATAGCAGAGGAGATTGGGTAATATGAAGGAACAAAAGAAATCTTCTTGGGGAGCGGTTCTGGTGTCATTTTTAAAGGAATTTCTATTAAACTCATTCGAAGCCCCAGGTCATCTTTATTATGATGAAAATTTAACTAATGAAGGAAAAAGAAAGAAAAATTATATTTGGAGGGTGCTTCTACTGGTGACTGCGGTAGGAGTAGCTTTGCTTCCTGTTATAGCTTGGAACATGTTTGTTCCAGATGTGCTATGGGCAAAAATAGTTACCGTTGTAGTGTGTGAAGGCTATGTTGTTTTTATAGTAAGTATGGAGATTATCCAAATAAAGGATGAGCTAAAGGAAGATATGTTAAAAATAGGGGGATATAAAATTACTCCCAAAGGAAGTATTTCCCTATTTAAAGAAATTGATTTTAAGATTGCTCAAACAGAGTATTCTTATACAATATTGATTTCTAAGAAACCTTTAAAATGGCTTTATAAGAAGTTTTATGTTACAATCTATGGAAGACATGGAAAAGTAAAAAAGATTGAATTGGTTCGAGCAGACAAAAAGTATTCTACGAAATATGAGACAATGAATGGTACAGTCTTAGAAAAGTTGCAAGAAGAAAATAATAGGTTTTTAAGGAAATGCTTAGGTACTCCCAGTAAAAAGAGTATGACAGGCGTCGAATATTATTATGAGTGGGGACAAATACAATCCTTCTATGATGATCGTTCTTGTCAAACAGGAATTGTAATTATGTTTTAAAATAAGGAATATTGTATCTCTTGCTTCCGTATGCAGAAAGATTACATCGGTACAGAGAAATGTGGTAGTGATACACCAAAGAACACAGGCGAAACCTTATATCTCGGTTCCACAAGTAGCGAATCTTTCAAAAGAGAGAGATGGGTAAAACTTCGCTGTTTATATAATAGTAGGGGACGATGTTTTATCCGAGACCGTTTCAAGTTTTGTGTAAACGTTAAAAACTGATATAAGATTTGTGAATAGTTACAAATGGGCAGAGCCGA
>CAKPOI010000046.1 GCA_934169775.1 uncultured Clostridia bacterium | reverse complement strand
ATACTTGCAGGAGTGACAATAGCAGCATTAAGTGGAGATAACGGAATATTAACAAGAGCAAAAGAAGCAAAAGAAAAAACAGAGCAAGCTCAAAAAGAAGAAGAAAGTACTTTGACAAATATGGAAAATATATTAAATAATGCAACAAATTTTAGTAATATAAATATGAAAGATACAAATCCGTCAGGAGCAATGCCATCAAATGTAACAATATTAGAAAGTGATGCAAATAAAGGAATAGTAATAAAAGATAAAAATGATAATGAATGGGTGTGGGTAGAGGTTCCAAAAACAATAGTATTTTCAGATTTAATAATAGATACAACAAAAGAATTAACAGAACAAAATTATGTAGATATAAAAAATAAATTGATAGATTATGCAACAACATATAGAGAGGGTGCATCGGGACAAGGAAGATATTGGACAGATGAATGGTATGAAGGATGTGGATTAACATCAAATGAATATACAGTTATATATCAAAAAATGTTAAAAAGTGTATATAAATATGGTGGATTTTGGATTGCAAGATATGAAGCAGGAATTGAAGGTAGCATAGAGGATGTGTCAAAGGCTAGAACATCACATACAGATATAGCAATAGGAACATCGCCAAAAGCAATAAGCAAAAAAGATGCGATCCCATATAACTGGTTATATTGTAGCGAAGCCCAGGCTTTAGCAAAAGAAATGGTGCCTGATAGTACTTATACAAGCAGTTTAATATTTGGAGTTCAATGGGATTTAGTATGCAAATTTTTAGAAGAAAAAAGTGGATTAACAATTGAAGATATAAATTCAAACAGTAGTACTTGGGGAAATTATGGTAATATTACTAGAACAATAACAAGTGACAAAGCAAAACAAAAAGGAACACCTTGGATACAAATAATAGGGATAAAACCTAAAAGTGATATATTGTTAACAACAGGAGCATCAGATGAAACAAATAAAATGAACATATATGATTTGGCTGGAAACGAATGGGAATGGACATTGGAACATGCTACTTTAGTGAATAATCGTCCTTGTGCTATTAGAGGAGGATGTTATAGTAATTCGGATTCTGTAGTTCCATTTTCTAGTCGTGATGATTATGGCACAACTAGCAGTAATTATATTGGTTTTCGTTCGGTAATTTATGCTGATTAAATATAGAAGTTATGATTATGAAAATTTTGGATAAAGTATGGGCGGATGATGTAAATTATGGAGAAAATTAAAATATGAACTTAACTAAAAGGAGGAAAGTTTATGATATCGAAAGAAAAATTTTATGGAAAAAGAAATTATAATAAAAATGGTGGTATAACTTTGATTGCACTTGTGATTACTATTATTGTACTTCTAATATTGGCAGGAGTAACAATAGCAGCATTGAGTGGAGATAATGGAATATTAACAAGAGCAAAAGAAGCAAAAGAAAAGACAGAACAGGCTCAAAAAGATGAAGAAAAAACATTGTCAAATATGGAAAATATTTTAGGTGTTTATAGTTTTAAAAATATAAATGTAGCAGATACAAATCCAGGAGGAGTAGTACCAGAAAATTCAATAGTGTTAGAAGATGATTTAAATAAAGGAATAGTAATAAAAGACAAAAATAATAATGAGTGGGTGTGGGTAGAGATTCCAAAAACAACAGTATTTTCAGGTTTAACAATAGATACAACTGAAACATTAACAGAACAAAATTATACAGATATAAAAAATAAATTGGTAGCATATGCAGCAACATATAGAGAAGGATCATCAGGACAGGGATTTAATTGGACAGATGAATGGTATGATGGTTGTGGAATGACATCAGATGAATATACAACAGCATATCAAAAAATGCTAAAAAGTGTATATACTTATGGGGGATTTTGGATAGGCAGATATGAAGCAGGAATACAAGGAAGTATAGATGATGTATCAAAAGTTAGAGCATCACACACAGATATAACTATAGGAACATCACCAAAAGCAATAAGTCAAAAGGATGCAATACCATATAACTATGTATATTGCAGTGAAGCCCAAGCTTTAGCGAATGAAATGGCACCAGATGGCAATTACGTAGGTAGTTTAATGTTTGGTATACAATGGGATTTGGTATGTAAATTTTTAGAAGTAAAATGTGGATTGACAATAGAAGATATAAAAACAGATAGTAGCACATGGGGGAATTATAGTAATGTAGAAAGAAAAATAACAAGTGATAAAGCAAAACAAAAAGAAACATCATGGATAACAATAACAGGAAAAAAATTAGCAAGTAATATATTATTAACAACAGGAGCATCAGAAGAAACTAATAAAATGAATATATATGATTTTGCCGGAAATGAATGGGAATGGACGTTGGAAAAAACTTCTTACAGTAGTAGCTCTTGTGCATACAGAGGAGGTTGTTACTACAATTTAAGTTCTGGAAATCCAAGTTCTTATCGTAATCGTAGTGACACTACTACGAACAATAGTAGTATCGGTTTTCGTTCAACATTTTATACTGATTAATAATGACATTGCAATTATAAGTTATAGAGAAATAAAGTCTCTATAATTACTCTGATATCCGGACACAATTGTTGCAACATAAGGAATACAAGTGGTTGAGAACAAAAAAATCCGGCCGATATAGTAGAAAAAGCGTAGAAAATGATAAAATTTTTTACGTTTTTTCTTTGAAGTCTGAGATTTAAAAATGCATTCAATGGAACCAAAACGGTAAGAATAATTTTTTTGTTGCAAGGGAAGTGTTGTCATTAGTAATTAGATACCAGATATCATCTGAATGGTTAGAATAAGTAGGGACTACAATGTTAGTTTTAAATAGACCACGAATAAAAAGTACATCTTTAAGAACTTTAGAATGCTGAGCAACAGGCTTGATATCTCTAAGATGTTTAGTGATAAATTTGCCTTTAGAGTTATAGAAAGAAAAGGTAAAGGATGATTAAATGTCGAAAAATGTAGTAAAAAAAGCATTGCCAATTAAAATAAAATATAGTACAATATACATCAGAGGTAAGGGGTGTGATAATATGTATGGAATAGGAATAGGACAAAGTGACTTTAGAGCATTAAGAATAAGAAAAAATTATTATATAGACAAAACAAAGTATATAAAAGACATAATAGACAATGAGGCATCAGTAATATTAGTAACAAGACCAAGAAGATTTGGAAAAACACTAAATATGAGTATGTTAAAATACTATTTTGACTGTACAAAAAAAGACAGCAAAGAAATATTTGAAGGCCTAAAAATAATGGAGCAAGATGAAAAATACACATCAAAATTAGGATATTATCCATGTATATATTTAACACTAAAAGATGTAGCAGAAGCAAATTATGAAAATATGATATTAAACATAAAAACAGCAATATCAGATATGTATTTAGAACACATTTACTTATTAGATAGTGACAAAATATATCCATTTGAAAAAGAACAAATAAAAGAAATATTATCATATAAAGAAGATGAAATAGTATTAAGAAACAGTATAAAAACATTAAGTAAATATTTAAACAGATATTATGATAAGCCTGTAATGCTATTTTTAGATGAATATGATGTACCATTGCAAAATGCATATATAGAAGGATATTATCAAGAAGCTATAAAATTTTTCAAAATATTTTATGGGACAACATTCAAGGATAATCTATGCTTAGAAAAAACAGTACTAACAGGAGTATCAAGAGTAGCAAAAGAAAGCATATTTAGTGGAGCAAATAACTTTAAAGTATATACAGTATTAGATGACGAATTCAGTGATGACTTTGGAATAACAGAAAAAGAAATGGATAAAATTATACAAGATTTTGAAATACAAGACGAAAAAGACGAAATTAAAAAGTGGTATGATGGATACACAATAGGAAACACAGAAGGAATATATAATCCATGGAGCATATTAAACTATTTAACAGACAGAAAATTAATGCCATATTGGGTAAACACAAGTTCAAATGACTTAATAAAATTAATACTAAAAAATAGTGTAACAGTAAAAGAAAAAATAGAGCAATTATTACGAGATGAAGAAATAGAAGTACCAATAAATTTAGACACAGTAATAGTAGGAATAGAGCAAAACGAAGAAAATATCTGGGGCCTATTATTAGGAACAGGATATTTAAAAGTAACAGAAGTAGTAGATTTAGCAACAGGAATGTACAAAGTAAAAATACCAAATTATGAAATAAAATTCTTATTCCAAACCATAATAAGAGAATGGTTTAATGATAAGGTAATAGGAAACAATTTAAATACAATATTAAAAGACTTAACAACATTAAATTTAGATGAATTTGAAACAAAATTCAAGGTACTAGTAACTCAAATGTTCAGTTATATGGATGTAGGAGAAAACACAGCAGAAAACTTTTATCATGCATTTGTATTAGGAATGTTAGTAGGATTAAAAGACAGCTACTATGTAAAATCCAATAGAGAATCAGGATATGGAAGATATGATATAATGTTAGAACCAAAAGACAAAAACGGAAACAGTTTTATAATGGAATTCAAAGTATACAAAGAGGACAAAGAAAAAGACATAGAAGATACAATAGAAAATGCAAAGAAGCAAATAGAAGAAAGAAAATACGAAGAAGATTTACAAGAAAGAGGATATACAAACATAACAAAAATGGTATTTGCATTCAAGGGAAAAGAAGTAAAAATGCAAGTAGTAAACCAATAATTTTATTTTAAAGCTTGTTAAAAATAAAATTAAAAACCTTAAATTTTATTCATAATATTGGATAAAATTTGAGGTTTTAGTGTGTTTATTTATATTAATTAATCATAAAATTTTTTTAAATATGAAAAATTACTTGAATTTTTTAATAATTTATTATATAAAGAAAGTATAAAATAAAAGTGAAAGGGTGTAGAAAATGAAAAATTCAAAAATAGGACTTATAATATTAGCAGTTATTGTGGTTATAGCGATAGTATTAATTGGAGGATATAATGGAATTGTATCAGCATCAGAGGAAGTAGACAATAAATTTGCTACAATAGACACACAATTACAAAGAAGAGCAGACTTAATACCAAATTTAGTAAATACAGTAAAAGGATATGCAGACCAAGAAAAAGAAGTAATAAATTCAGTAACAACAGCAAGAGAAAAATTAGTAGGAGCTAATAGTATTTCAGCAAAAGCGGAAGCTGATCAAGAACTAACAAATGCATTAAATCGTTTATTAGTAATTGTTGAAAATTATCCAGATTTAAAATCATCACAAAATTTCATACAATTATCAGATGAATTATCAGGAACAGAAAACCGTATAGCAACAGCAAGAAGAGATTATAATGAAGCTGTAAAAACATATAACTTAAAAATAAAAAGATTTCCATCAAATATAATGGCCAATATGTTTGGATTTAGTGCAAAAGATTATTTTGAAGCTTCAGAAGGAAGTAGAGAAGTTCCAAAAGTAGAATTTTAAATTGTTATTTATAACCCGGTAATTTTTTTGTAACAAGAATTTGCTGGGTTAAAATTTTATAAAAAATAAATAGCTTTTGCGAGAAACAATTAAGAGGTAGAATTAGTTTTAAAGAATTAAAATTACTTTCATTACTATGTGTGCCTTTGAGCAAAGCGAGAAAGGAATGAAATTTTCTATGAAAATTTTAAAAAGGGTTTGTTTATTAGTTATAATATTTATGTGTTTATTAACAATAAAATCATTAGCAATTGTATCTCCAACAAGTAATTTTTATGTTAATGATTATGCAAATGTTTTAAGTGCAGAAACAGAAAAGTATATAATGAATGCAAATATTGATTTACAGAAGAGAACTGGAGCGCAGATAGTTGTGGTAACAGTAAAAAGTTTAGATGGTCAATCAATTGAAGAATATGCAACAGCATTATTTAGAAAATTTGGAATAGGTGATGCAACAAAAAATAATGGAGTACTTTTATTATGCTCAACAGGAGAAAGACTTTTTAGAATTGAAGTCGGATATGGTTTAGAAGGAACTTTGACAGATGGAAAAACGGGGAGAATACAAGATAAATATATAATTCCATATTTAAGAAATAATGATTATGATGAAGGAATAAAAAATGGATTTAGTGCTGTTTTACAAGAAGTTGGTGGTGAATATGGAGTACAAATAAATGAACAAGAAACTCCTCAAGTTTTTCACACTGAGTTTAGTGGTAATGCTATTAAAGAACTTGTATGGATAGCTTATGTTTTTATTTCATTTATTGGAAAACATAATAGAAATTGGAAAAGAAGATTAATATTTTCTACTATAATTATGACAATATCATGTTTGCTTAAATTTGTTTTCAAATTAGAATATGCAATTACATATGGTATAGTATGTATTGTTTTAGGATTAATTTTTAGTCTTCCAGAAAATAAAAGAAGTGGCTATTGGGGTGGATCTTCAGGAGGAGGATTTTCTGGCGGTGGCTTTTCAGGAGGAGGCTTCCATGGAGGCGGAGGTTCTTCTGGTGGAGGCGGAAGTACAAGAAGTTTTTAATTTTTTTTAAGAGAGTTTGAGTATAAGAAATAATTTGATTAAATATCTTGAATATATATTTGGGATGTTTAATTTTTTTAGAAATATTAAAAAATGTATGTTAGTCAATGATGTGAAACAAATTAATATATTATTCTTGTAATACATTGAATTTGTTTTTTTATTTTATA
>CAKPOI010000045.1 GCA_934169775.1 uncultured Clostridia bacterium | reverse complement strand
GTACGTTGATTAAATTTTAAATGAAGTTTAACGTAGCCAAAATTGTAATTACTTTCACTTTTTCTATAATTTGAAAAAAATTAAATTTTGACAAGGCAAACGAGTTTAAAATTTATGAGGCGTACGATGGTACGTTGATTAAATTTTAAATGAAGTTTAACGTAGCCAAAATTGTAATTACTTTCACTTTTTCTATAATTTGAAAAAAATTAAATTTTGACAAGGCAAACGAGTTTAAAATTTATGAGGCGTACGATGGTACGTTGATTAAATTTTAAATGAAGTTTAACGTAGCCAAAATTGTAATTACTTTCACTTTTTCTATAATTTGAAAAAAATTAAATTTTGACAAGGCAAACGAGTTTAAAATTTATGAGGCGTACGATGGTACGTTGATTAAATTTTAAATGAAGTTTAACGTAGCCAAAATTGTAATTACTTTCACTTTTTCTATAATTTGAAAAGAATTAAATTTTGACAAGGCAAACGAGTTTAAAATTTATGAGGCATACGATGGTACGTTGATTAAATTTTAAATGAAGTTTAACGTAGTCAAAATTGTAATTATTTTCAAATTAGTCTGACTGTTTCTTTAGCAATCATCAACTCCTCATTAGTAGGGATAACCCATACTTTAACCTTTGAATCAGGAGTAGAAATAACTTTTTCTTCCCCTCTCATATTATTAGCATCTAAATCAATATCAACTCCCATAAACTCTAGTTTTTTACAAACTCCTTTACGAATATTAATTTGATTTTCACCAATTCCACCAGTAAATACAATATAATCTACACCATTTAACTCTACTGCATATTTAGCAATATAACTAGCTATTGCATAATTAAATTCATCAATTGCAATTTTAGCCATTTCATTATCAGTATTTGAAGCTTCTTCTATTTCTCTGAAGTCAGGAGCTAAACCAGAAATAGCTGATAATCCAGAATTTTTATTCAAAATTGTTTCCATTTCTTCTGGTGTTAAACATTCTTTTTTCATCAAAAATGTTATTACAGATGGATCTAAATCCCCACTTCTTGTTACCATTGGTATCCCACCTAATGGAGTTAATCCCATACTCGTATCTACTGATTTCCCACCATCTATTGCACATATACTAGAACCTTGACCTAAATGACATGTAATTATTTTCATATCCTTTATATCTTTATTTTCAATCTCTGCTAATCTTTGTGATACATACATATGTGAAGTCCCATGGAATCCATATTTTCTTACACCATATTTTTTATAATATTCATATGGTATTGGATAAATATATCTTTCTTTAGAAATAGTTTGATGAAATGCAGTATCAAAAACTCCTACCATTGGTTTGTTTGGCATTACTTTTTTACATGCCTCTATTCCTAAAATACATGCTGGATTATGTAATGGAGCTAAATCTGTATATTCTTTTAAAACATCTACAACATTATCATCTATTTTTACAGATTCTGCTATTTTTTCTCCTCCATGTACTAATCTATGTCCTATTGCTGTTATTTCATCTAATGAATCTATTACTTTATATTCAGGATTAACCAATTGCTCTAAAGTAAATTCTATTGCTTCTGTATGATTATATGCTGGATTTTCTATTTTAATTTTTTTACCAACGCTTTCTACTTTATGTGTCAAAAAAGCTTCTTTTTCTCCTATTCTTTCATATTTTCCAGAAGCCATTACTTCATCTGTCTCCATATTTATTAATTGATATTTTAATGATGAACTTCCACAGTTCAATACAAGTACTTTCATTTATTTTTTCTTCCTTTCTAAAATTATAAATTGTAATTATTTTCATTTTTTCTGTGATTGAAAAAGAATTAAATTTTGACAAGGCAAACGAGTTTAAAATTTATGAGGTGTACGATGGTACATTGATTAAATTTTAAATGAAGTTTAACGTAGTCAAAATTGTAATTATTTTTCAATCACCTTTTTGGTCTCTCTAGCAATCATTAACTCCTCATTAGTTGGTATAACAAATACCTTAACTCTAGAATCAGGACTAGAAATCTCAGCTTCTTCACCCTTAATTTTCTGATTAAGACCCTCATCAAGTTCAACTCCAAAAAATCCCAAATAATCACAAATAGCCTTTCTAGAATCTTGACCTTTTTCTCCAACTCCAGCAGTAAAAGTCAAAACATCAATACCATTCATAGCAACAACACATCTAGCAATATAGCAAGCAATCAAATAATGATAATTATCTAAAGCCAATTGTGCATGATGTCCACCTGCTGCAGCATCTGCCTCTATATCTCTAAAATCAACTGATACACCTGAAATTCCATAAGCACCTGATTGTTTATTTAATATATAGCTCATTTCATCTGGGCTTAAATTTTCCTTTTTCATTATATAAGTTACTACTGATGGGTCCAAATCTCCACTTCTTGTACCCATTGGCACACCACCTAAAGGAGTTAATCCCATACTCGTTTCAACTGATTTACCATCTTTAATTGCACAAACACTTCCACCTTGGCCTAAGTGGCAGCTAACGATTTTTAAATCTTTTAAATCTTTTTCCATTATTTCTGCTGCTCTATTTGATACAAATTGATGTGATGTTCCATGAAATCCATATTTTCTTATTCCATATTTTTTATAATATTCATATGGTATTGGATAAATATATCTTTCTTTAGAAATAGTTTGATGAAATGCAGTATCAAACACAGCTACCATTGGCATATCTGGAACTATTGCTTGGCAAGCTCTTATACCTAGTATTGCTGCTGGATTATGTAATGGTGCTAAATCACTACATTTTTCAATTTCTCTAATTACCTCTTCTGTAATTAAAACTGGGTCTGAAAATTTTTCTCCTCCATGTACAACTCTATGTCCTATTCCACCTAGTTCTGATAAATCTTTTAATACTCCATAGTGTGGATTTACAAGTCTACTAATTACAAATTCAATTGCTTGTTCATGATTTTTTGCATAATGTTCAAATTTATGTTTTTGTCCATGAGCCTTATGAGTCAAAAATGAATTTGATTGTCCTATCCTTTCAAAATATCCTTTTGCTAACATTTCTTCTGTTTCCATATCAATTACTTGATATTTTAATGATGAACTTCCTGAGTTTAGTACTAAAATTTTCATGAAATTTCCTCCTTTTATATATTATTAGAGATAACTTTTTGTTTCTCCATTATAAACATTAATGCACAAAAGCTAGTATCATATTATTTTGAATTTTAAAATTACTTATTATTTTGAGCCTGAACTGCTGTTATTGCAATTACCCCTGCAACATCTTTGCTGCTACAACCTCTTGATAAATCATTTACAGGTCTTGCTATTCCTTGGCATAAAGGTCCATATGCTTCAGCTTTTGCTAATCTTTGTACTAATTTATATCCAATATTTCCTCCATTTAAATCTGGGAATATTAATACATTTGCCTCTCCTTTTAATTGACTTCCTGGTGCTTTAGAAGCTGCTACTTCTGGTACTATTGCTGCATCTAATTGCAATTCCCCATCACATATTAGATCTGGCTCTTTTTCTTTTAATAAATTTGTTGCTTCTACCATTTTTTCTGTTAATTCTGATTTTGCACTTCCATACGTAGAATATGATAACATTGCAACTTTTGGTTCTTTTCCTGTTAATTCTTTAAAACTTTTACTTGATGATATTGCTATTTCTGATAATTCTTCTGCATTTGGATTTGGATTTAATCCACTATCTGCAAATATAAATGTTCCATTTGCTCCATACTCACAATTTGGTACTACCATAACAAAAAAAGCAGAAACAAGTTTGGTATCTGGTGCTGTTTTTAAGATTTGTAATGCTGGTCTTAAAGTATCTGCTGTTGAGTGAATTGCTCCAGAAACAAGCCCATCTACTTTAGATTCTTCATCTTTGACCATTAACATTCCATAATACACAGGATTTAATACTAATTCTTTTGCCTTTTCTATTGTCATACCTTTTGCTTTTCTTAATTCATACAAAAGATTTACATATTTTTCGTAATCCTCTGATTTTTCTGGCTCTATTATTTTTGCACCTTCTATGTCTACCTTATTTGTTTTTGCTTTTTCTAATATTTTTTCTTTGTCACCTATTAAAACTATATTAGCATATTTTTCTTTTAATGCTATTTCTGTTGCTTGTAAAATACGTATATCTTCTGCTTCTGGAAGTACTATAGTTTTAATATTTTGTTTTGCTCTTTGCTTAATTTCTTCAATAAATGTCATTCTTTATCTTCACATCCTTACTTATCTAGATTTTATATTTTGTTCATATGTTTATAAGTGTAAAGATATTATATCATATATGTTTTTTTATTTCTAGTATAAAATCAATAAATTTTTTTAATATCTACATTACTATAAAAGTGATGTATTATCTCCTCTGCATTTTTGCCTTGTTTAGCTAAACTGTCAGCACCAGTCTGGCTCATTCCAACTCCATGGCCATATCCTTTTACTTTGAATTGTATATGCTTATTGTCTAGTTTGACTATCTCAAAATTTGTTGATTTTAATCCAAATATACTTCTAACTTCTACTCCTGAAATAGAATGATTTCCAAATTTAACTGTTTTTACTCGTCCACTTTCATTATATTCTAAAATTTTTAAATCATCTTGATTTGAAAAGTCTATAGAAATATCAGAATATTTTTGTTTTATTTTATTAATAATTTCATCATTTGTTAATATAACATCTGATGCATATTGTGTATATCCCTCTTCTCCAGAAGTTGCTATTACTTGTAAATAAGGATAATTTGTTCCTCCCCAAACATTTATAGGAAGTTCTGTAGTTCCTCCACTATTTGAATGAAAAAATGCATTTATTGGTTCATCATTATAAGTTACTATTTTCCCATAAGTATCTTGCACCGCTAAACAAATTTTTTTCCAATATTCATCTCTTTTGCCTTCTTCCCATTTAGCCAATCTATCATCTTTTGAAATCCACGCTTGGCAACATGTTGAACTATCACATATATCTGCTTCTGTGTGTTTTTTATTATTTATTTTATACATTGTATATGTTCTTGCTACAATCGCCTGTGCTTTAAGTGCCTCATTTTCAAATGTTGCTGGCATTTCTGCAGATACAACGTTACATAAATAATCTTCTAAATTAACTTTTTCTACTTCTCCTGTTTTAGTATGTAACAAACTTATTTCTTTACTATTTTGTTGTTCAGTATTACTTATGTTTTCTTCAGTATTTTCTACAATATTATCAGAGTTTGTCTTACTAGATGTTTGTTGATAATTTTTTGTAAAAATTGCTGGTAGCATAAAACATACTGTTATCATAACAGAAATATACATACACATTTTCTTCGTGTCTATTCACCTTCCTTTCTAAATGTTTTAACATATCTGAAAAGTGACTTTTTAACTTACACCTGTAAGAGATCTTCTCATTTTTTGTAAAATTTTTCTCTCTGCTCTTGATATTTGTACTTGACTTACTCCTAAGATTTTAGCTACTTCAGTCTGTGTTTTTTCTTTATAAAACCTTAACATTATTATTTCCTTGTCTTGCTGTGGCAACTCTTTTATCATTTCTCTTATAGCAATTTTATTTGTTAATGTTTCTTGTTCATCTTTTTCTGCTGTAATTCTTTCTAATAAATTGACTTTTTTATCTCCTTTTTTAATTTCAAAAACTGTGTCAATTGATTCTATTGGCCTACATGCTTCTAGTGCAATAACTATATCTTCTTTTTCTACATTAAGTTTTTGTGATATTTCTTTTATTGTTATTTCATCTTTATTCATCACTCTATATTCTTCTTGTAGTTGTTTTATTTTTACTTGTAATTCTTTTATACTCCTACTTATTTTTACTGTTCCATCATCTCTTATATATCTTTTTATTTCTCCTAATATGTATGGTACTGTATATGTTGAAAGTTTAACTTCAAAGCTGGTGTCAAATCTTTTTATTGATTTTATAAATCCTACACATCCTATTTGATATAAATCTTCTAATTCAAATCCTCTTCCTTTAAATCTTTTTACTATACTCCAAATAAGCCCCCTGTTTTCTTTTATTAATCTTTCTAATTCATATTTGTCACCATCTTGTGCTTTTTTTATTGAATTATTATCAATTTCAAACATATAAATTCATTCCTTCTTAAAGATTTTAAATAGTGCAAATATTATTAATATCCGCTTTTGTAGAAATTTTGTCTATTTTTATTTCTTCCTCCTCCTCTTGTTTTTTTATTTTTTTCATCATTGTAACTTTTGTCCCTAAACCAACAATAGATTCAACTTCAATAGAATCCATAAAACTTTCCATTATTGTAAATCCCATTCCAGATCTTTCTAAATTAGGTTTTGTCGTATATAATGGTTCTTTTGCCATTTCTATATTTTCTATTCCTTTTCCATTGTCAGAAATTTCTATTGTAATCTCGTTTTTTATTAGTTTTGCATAGACTTTTACAATGCCTATTCTATTTTCATATCCATGAATAATGCAATTTGTTACAGCTTCTGAAACTGCAGTTTTAATATCTGCTAATTCTTCTATTGTTGGATCTAACTGTGAAGCAAATGCAGCTACAGTTATTCTTGCAAATGCTTCATTTGATGACTTACTTAAAAATTCTAGTTTCATTTCATTTTCAAATTGTTCTTTCATATTTGTTTTCATCCTTGTATAATATATTTAGGTTTTTAATAAAGGTTCTACCTATAAACCTTTCTCAAATTTATATTGTTAAATATTCTAAAGAAGTAACAGGTATTAATTTTAATATTCCACTCATCTCAAATATTTTTCTTACATTTTCCGTTAAGTTAGTTATTTCTAATTGACCTCCCAATAAATTTGTAAATTTGTACCTTCCTATTAATAATCCTATTCCGGCACTATCCATGAAAGTGACACTATCAAAATCAAATACAACTCTTTTAGGCATATATCTTTCAATCTCATAATCAGCCCTCCTTCTTATTTTTTGAACAGTATGGTCATCAATATCTTCTGTTATTTTAAATATTAATAACTTGTCCTTTTCATAAAATTTTGATTCCATTCTTGACATCATCCTTTCCTATGGTATAAAGTTAAAAAATTATAATTTAAGTTTATCTAAATTTTTATATGTGAAATACATAAAACACCTTTTTATTTATCACATATTTTAATAAACTGCTTGTCCATATTATATATCTTTTTCCATTTTTTTCCAATAGCAAAATTATAGAAGTTTTGTCGAAGCTTAAGAAGTTATTGACAAAACTCGACATAAAATTTCACTTTCAAAACTATTGTTTTTTATTTATTAATATGTTATTATAGGTTTACATTATATTTCAAACTTTTATTTTCTTTGGCAATTCTGCCAAAATTCCAATAATATTTATTTTAATACAACAGGAGGTGAATGCTATTAATTTACTTAATATAAAATCTGATTATGTTTTCAAACGTGTTTTTGGACATGTTGGTAATGAAGACGTCACTAAAGATTTCCTTAAAAGCTTATTAAAGCAAGAAATTTCAAATATTAGTCTAGATAATAATCCAATTTTAGAAAAAGATTTATTTGATGATAAAATTGGTATTCTAGATATAAAAGCAAAAATAAATAATGATACTAATGTAGATATAGAAATGCAAGTAGTTAATAAGAATAATATAGAAGAACGTATATTATTCTATTGGACAAAACTTTTTATCAGTCTTTTACAGCCTGGTTGTGATTATGGACTTCTTCAAAAAACCATAGTTATTCTAATTACTGATTTTGAATACAAAAAAACAGAAGATATTCCAAAATATGTTACCCAATGGAAGATAAGGGAAGAAAATCATCCACAATTACTATTGACAGATCTTCTAGAAATCTATATAAACCTGCTAACAAAAGTCAATACTTTTTAATAAAAAAATTTTTCAAAATTTTCAGACATGACTAATAACAC
>CAKPOI010000044.1 GCA_934169775.1 uncultured Clostridia bacterium | reverse complement strand
ACTAAGGAATGACGTAGAAGGAATAATAAGACTGAAAAGCTAGTTTTTTCTAGAATTATGTTCTAGAATTGAAATAACGTCCGAAACGTTTGATATATAAGAGGTTGACGAAGTGCAAAACAAGTCGCCTCGACCATACGATAGCAATTTTGAGGAAACTCAAGAAAATTGCAAAAGTCTGAAAGAGTATTAATCAAAGGAATTTGGTTAATACTCTTTTTCTATGTAGTTCTCAAAAATTCTATAAAATTCGGTTATTTTCTTCAAAAATATTAGATTTTTTTCTGTGCAATAACATCATATATGTGCCAATGTTTTTTTTCACCAGAAGCTATTATTGCATCTTTTTCTATTTCATTGAATTGAATTAGTTCAAAATCACTAAAAAGAGCTTTGACTTCTTGTTCTGTTAAAAATATTAGATTTTCTTTTGTTTCTGTCCATGTATCTTTTTTTCCAAAAAAATTTCCAACAAAATACCCGTTCATTTGAAAGAGAATTAGTTATATTTTTCCATATGTCACTAAAAAATTCTTTTTTTGAAAAAGGTAGGCTAAAATTTGCAACAATTAATTTTACTTTAGGCAAATTCATTTCACCAAAAAAACATTTTTTAAACTTAAAATTCTTAGATTCTTTTTGGTTAAGCTGTTCTCTTATAATAGATTCTGTATCTTCTTTATCTATGGATAAAACATTCCAATTATTTTTTAGTAACTCTATAGTGTCTCTTCCTGCACCACATCCTAAGTCAACAGCTTTTCCTGGTGACACATTAAGATTTATAAAATTAAGTACATTTAAATGTGGCTTTGCATTTTTTGTAATATTATAATATTTTTCTTTACTACTTTTCATCAAAATTCTCCTCAATTAATGAATATATATACTTACAATGGTCTTCAATCCTTTTGGCAATTACAATAGCATCTTCATATGTTTCATAAAATCCTGTTGAGAATCCTTCCATGTTATTTGGATATATTGGAAATCCCTTTAGTTTTGAACTTGCATATTCTTTCGTTTCATCATACGTATAGTATAATCTTTTAATTTTTTCACTATGATTACTAACTTCTCTAACGAGTTCAGTATGATTTTCCACTTGAAATTCACTGTTTTGTGAAACATATTCAGACATATCTTCTGATATATCATATTCTTGTTGTTTTGGTTTAATAATAAATCTTTCTGTAACATCTTCAGCATTTATAATATCTATTTGTTGATTAATTTTTACAGGAATATATTCTTTTCTATTGGCATATATGTTGCTTATTTTTCATCATCAATTAGATTAACTTGAGAAAAAATTTCATTATCTCTTATTGTTAAGCTATATGGAAAATTATTACGAGTCACTAATTCTCCTGAACTAAGTCTACCATTAGATGTAAAAGTAACTTGTTTTGGATTAGCATCACTTATATCAATTTTTAATTCTCCCACTCTCATAGATAATGGTTTACCATGTTCTTTACATTCTTTAATAAATGACTTTATTTGTTTAATATTATAATTTTCTAAATTTGGATCATAATCAGGAGATTCTTTTGGAAATGGTGTGAATATTATATCAGAGTCGAGTTCTTTCCATTTTTTATCTCTTAATTCTTTTTCTGCTAATTTTCTAGGCTTGTACTCTATGTTTTCGCCAGTTTCTATATAACGATTTCTACCAAAACTATTATTTTGGTTTTCTCTTTTTAATCCTTGAACAATTTTCCATTCATCACTCATATTTTTCCTACGTACATAAAATATGGGGAAAGTTAATTTTATGTAAAGCAAGCCTTGCTTTACTTATTTTTATATGTTATATTTAAAAATTTTATGAATATTCAAAAATCATTTGACATATACTAAAAAAGTAGTATACTATATAGCTTAAGCAAGAGAATAAGTCGAAGAACTCAAATGTTCACTGAGATATGTTGGTCGCATATCTCTTTTTTGTGTACAAAAACAAAATAAAGGTAGTTGGTCAGACTGCCTCCTAGCTTTTGCTAGTCTTGAGAATTGTCATCTTTATTGCTACCACTTAAGCTAAGTAATAATAAAGCAATAAGACGCCATATTAAGTCAAATGAACTCAAAATGTTCACCTACTTTCTCAAAGATTTCCTTTGAAAAGGATAAATGCATTATACTCTATAATTCTCCAAAAAAAATATTTTAAAAGATTTTATATGCAAAATATAATACATATCTATTTAAATCAGATAAGGTCTTTGTTCATGCAATGCCCCACGATAATTCAAATGGTGGAATCCAATATTCCAGCAAAAAAAATATGAGTAACATGCTTTTTGAACAAAGGCCTTTCATTGTAATAATATAACATAAAATAATGAATCTGTCAAAAATTTAGTTATTTTATTATTTACCTTATAATTTCAGTATCTTCAATTGTTAGTTGATAATCTTCCGTTATTAAAGTATTCAATTTTTCTGGTAAGCTGTAGTTTATTTTTTCGTCTATTATTTGTGTAATGTCTTGTTTCTTCTTGCCTTTTTGTAATTCAGTAATAATTTGTTTAAGATCTTCTGTTAATAAGTTTTGAGATAGGAATTCAAAATTAGGGCTTTCTTGATTTCTTATTGAGTTACTTAATGCTTTTGTTAAAACACTTGAGATTCCTAATGATAATGCATCATTTTGAATTAAATAACTTTTTAAACTATGTTCTCCATTTCCATAATTAAAGTAATATCCTTCGTCATAAAATATTGTTCCTTGTTTCTTTGTAGCCTCTTGTATCCCTTTTGGAACTCCAACGTCTCCATCATTTACATCTCCAAAAGATAAGCAAGTTGATTTTATATTTCTTTTTTCTCTATATTGAGCATTTAATTTAATATCAGTTGCGTACCCAATTATGCACATTTGTGATAAAATTTGAGTGATTTCATCTTCTGAATATCCTATTCTTGTGATTTTTGTACTTTTTCATATATTCTATACATTATTATCATTCCAATCATTTATTATTATGTTATAATATTTTTATACCATTTTGAAAATTCTCTCATAGAATCTACAGAATCATATTTCTTTCTATTTGCTCTTTCTTCATCTGTCATTTGTGCTAAAGTTTTGTTGTATCCACAAGGCTGATATATGTACCATAAGTCAGACCATTTTTTATCTGTATCATTTCCTAAAGCTTCACTAGCTAAAGTTCCTTCATGTTTTCCCATAAACTGATGTAGTTCATTTCCATCATAATATGATAAACATTCTGTAAATCTACATTTTCTGTTTTCTTTGCCTTCCATTAATTTTAGTATGCCTGCTATTCCTATTGTATCTAAAGCAAAATTTACAAAAGCTCTGGGAAATCCATCTAGTTCATCTATCCAAAAACCACTGTCTAGAGAAATACATGGTTTGTTTACTAATTTGTATGCTTCCATTACTTTATATTTTGATATATATTTTATATCATCACTTCTTGGTTCTTCTAAATCGTACTCAAATACTTTAAAATTTACGCCATCTAGTTGCTTATTAGCTGACGCTATTTTGCCTTTATTGTGAGTTACAAATACTATTTCGTTCATATCATTTCTCATTTATTATTTCTCGTATAATCAATTATATAGAAATATTAATCTATAATTGATTAATCCCTTTCTCCTTTATTTATTCTTTGTTCGCATAATTCAAAATAGTTTTTGTTTATTTCATATCCTATAAATTTATATCCGTTAATTTTACACCATATGCCAGTTGTTCCGCTTCCTAAAAATGGGTCAAGTACATACAAATTTTTATTTACATATGGCTTTATTAATTCAACTAACTCTATTGGGTATGGAGCTGTATGTCCTAATATGTTTTCACCTTTTGAGTTTATTTTATATACTGGTTTTATTTTACAAACTTTTGATTCAGATATTTGTTCATATTCTTTTTTAAATATTAAAATATGTTCATAACAATTTACATATTTTACATATCCTGAGCATAGATTGACTGTTGAATTTCTTTTTGATTCTACTTCTCCTTTATCCCAAATGATATTTCCTGTTAGTTTAAATCCTGCTATTTTAAATGCTAATGTACTATAAAAACCAAGCATTATTCTTCTTTTTGACATATTTGAAGATATATATACATTGTCTGTGTCTACTATATCTCCTACATTATACAAATATGTAGCATCTTTTGCACTTGCATTATAGATTGCTTTTGCATTTGACATCATATCTATTAAATATGTTATAAAATTTGGCCATGATGAGTATTCTCTAGCATTATAATATGGTGGTGATGTTATTGCTGCTCCTATTGTTCCTTCTTCTATTTTGTTTATTCCTGTAGTTGAATCTTCGTTTTTTATAATTAGTTCTTCTTTTAATTGTTCTTTTTCATATCTTCTATTTTCTATTATATATTCATTTATTTTATTTAGATATTGATAAATTTTTAAATTTTCTATTGATATGTTTTCTTGTAATTCTTCTTCATTTATTTCTTGTTTTACAATTGTTCTGGTTTTATATTCTTCTATATATTCGTCATTTATTATATATACTTTTTCTTGATTCCATGTGTAATACATTATTAACATTTGATATATGTCTAGTTTTGGATTAAATATATCTCTGTGCCAATCAATGTACATTTGTCTGTCTATTATATTATTTGTATTGTTTTCTACTAACTTAAAATATCTATATACTCCATATTCATCATATCTTTTTCCTCTTCCTGATTTGCTTCTTTCTGGACAGTCTGGATTTTGACATTCCCAACTTTTTAGAAATATTAATGGATATGAGTTGCCTCTTGAAGTTGCTTTTAAACATGCTGGGCACAGTATTTGTCTTTCATCTAATTTTATTTTTCGCATTATTAACACTTTTTCTTTTTCGTCTTCTGAAATTAGTAAATCATTAAATGTGAATCCTGTTGATATGCTGTTATAAAATTCTTCTACATCTTTTTTGTATTCTGTTCCATTTATTTTGTTTTTTAAAAATTCGTTCATTTCTTGTATTTTTTTATTTTTATGAAATGCCTTGAATTTTCCTTTGAATTCTATAAAGTTTTCCATATATATTGCTATATTAGATAATAGATCCCATGTTATATCTTGATTGTTTACTATTATATTTTCTTTCATTACTATTGCTACATGTCTGTAGTTTGCTAGTTTTTCATAAATGTTGTTTATTATAGAGTATATTTTACTTTCGTAATTTTCTTTTAGTTTGTCGATTAATTTTTGATTTATATTTAATATTATTAATGATGGTGTTTCATAATCACTGTATTTTTCTAGCCATTTTTGGCTTTTTTCTTTTTCTGTGTTGTATTTGTTTATTTCTTTTACTCTTGTTTTTATTGAGTTTATTATTTTTTCTGAGTTTTTTCCTTCTATTTTTGTTATTGTTTTTTCTTCTATATCTCTTAATTGTTCATTATTATATTTTATTTTTGGGAATTCTTGTATTCCTAATTCTTCTAATACATTTTCTTGGTTGTAATAAAAATAATTTTTTAACATTTTTCTTTGGAATGAGTCCAATGTTACTCCATTTTCTTCTTTGTATTCTTTGTAATATTTTTTTAGGTCTTTGTCAAAGTATTTGTTTATTTCAAATAGTGTATTTGTTAATATTTCATTGTTTATTCCTTCAAAATGTGCTGTGATTCTTTCGTCCATTTTTGAACTCCTCCTGTTTGCTTTTTGTGTATTTATAATATCATATTGTGTATTTTATTTCAATAAATTTTATAATATAAAATTTATTCCTAGTGTATGTTTGTCAATCATATGTCACACCAAATTCATATTTATACTAGATGAAATCAAATCATATTTGCAATATATATTACATTAAATCTATCTATTTCTAAAATTTTTTTATTCATTAATTTTTTCTCTCCAAAAACATATAAATTTTTTGTAATTATACTATAAAAGCCTTTTTTTGTCTTGATAAAGAAAAATATTACAAAAATTTAATATTTTTGTAATATTTTTTGCAAGTATTTTTTACTGATTTTTAATCGTCTTTTTTCTTTAGGTGTGTTTTTGGGCTGGATCCAAAAAGCATTAATGCTTTTTTGCTCCGGCCCCGAAAACACTAGTTGGGTCTATGTCATTTCCGTATCCACTTGCTTTTCTTAGCTCGAAGTGTAGGTGGTGACCTGTTGAGTTTCCGACATTTGGGTCTGTTTGTGGGTCTCCTCCTTCTAGTCCTATTGTTTCTCCTTGTTTTACCTTTTGACCTTTTTGTACATCTATTCTTGATAAGTGTGCGTAGAAGCTGTATATTGTTTCCCCATTTACAATATGCTTGATTTCTACACTGTTACCAAATCCTTTTTGTACTCCTGCATATGTTACTTCTCCATCTGCTACTGAGACTACTTCTGCATGGTGTGTTCCTGCTAAGTCTATTCCTGTATGTTTTTTTACTTCTCCTGTTGTTGGATGTACTCTTGTTCCATATGCTGATGTTATTGTATATGTACTTTTTAATGGCTTTACAAAGTTTTGTGTTTGTGTTGCTGTATTGTTTGTGCTTGCCCCTGTAAATGCTTTTGCTTGTGATGCTACATTTGATACTGCTGAGTTTATTGCTGTGTTTAATGTTTCATTTGAGCTTGCTGTTGTTTGTGCTGGTGGATTTGGATTTACCCATTGTTCTTTTGTGTTTGTTTTTCCATAGTTTGCTTTTAAGATGCTTCTGTCTTGTTTGTTTACTATGCCGTCTTCGTTTAAGTCGTATTTTCCTTTTTGTGCTTTGTTGTCATCTGTTATTGTTCCATAGTTCTCTATTATACTTGTTAAATCTTCGATTTCGATTTCTCCATTTTCGTCAAGGTCTCCTGCATAGATGTTGATGTCATCTATAGTAATTGTTTCCCCATCTTTTACTACTATATTTGTTAATCTATATTCTAGATATGATGTTTTTGTTACTACTAAATCATATTCTCCTTCTTTTAGGTCTAAGTTGTATGTTCCATCTGGATTTATCTCGATTTCTTGGATTACCTCTCTTGGATTTTCTGCATCTTTTTCATCTCTTGTGTCTGATGTTTTATATACCTTTATTGTTGCTGTTTGCTTTGTTTGATCTGTTGCTTGTGTTATTACTTTTCCAGTTATTGCAGGTGGTCTTTTTTGTATTCTTACTGTGTACTCTTTTTCTTCCCCTGCTCCGTTTTTTACTGTTACTGTAACTTCTGTTATGTTTTCTTTTAGACTTATATTTTTTTGATTTGTTGGTGTGTTATATGATGTTTCTCCATTTTTGTCTTTTATTTTTACTTGTGATGTTTCTGAGGTTACTTCTGCCCATAATGAGCTGTTGTCTTGGCTATAGTCTACTTTTACTAGGTAGATTCCGTCGTCTCCTTGTGTTACTTCCTCATTGTCTACTTTGATTTTTACTTTCAAATCTTCTAATATGTTTGGTTCTTCTATTTCTTTGATTTTTAAAACATACTCTTTTTCTTGGTCTATTTCTTCATCAAACATTGCTGTTAATTTGATTGGTATTTCTTTGTCTGATAGTGTACAGTTTGTATATGTATTTTCACTTTGTGTTCTGGCATTTCCTTTTATGCTTACATATTCTTCTGTATCACTTGCTATTGCGTGTATTTTTGCTTTTGTTGTTCCTTTTTTAACATCAATTTCAAATGTGTTATCATCTATCTTTGTTGCTAACCTTCCATCTAAATATACTTTGTCTAGGCCTAAATTATGTTGTGGTTTGTGAATTGTTAGTGTACTTGTTCTTGTTGTTCCATCTATTGCTGTTACTGTAATTGTTTTTACTACATCTCCATTTGGTAGGATTACGTTTTCTTCTAATTGTCCTTGTTTTTCTTCTCCTCCCATTGTTACTTTTGCTAAGATATTTGATAATACTATTTTTACTTTTGCTATTTTTTCTGATGATTTTACAGTTGTTTCATAGTTTCCGTCTTCGTTTTCTATTAAGTGTTTTCCATTTACTTCTAACCATTGTATTTTTGTGTCATTTGATAGACGTACAAACATTATATTATATGTTTTTGTTACTGTTCCATCTTGTGCTGTTATTACTATTGGTACTGTTATTGTTCCACTTGATAAATCTAGTTTTACTTTTTGTAAGTTTTCTCCTACTACCGTTTCTGTGTCTCCTATTTTTATACTTGCAAATTCATTTTCTGGAACAACTTTTATTGTGCTTGTTTCTTTTGTTTTTCCTATTGATACTATGCATGTTGGTACTGAATCTTTATCTTCAAATCTGTCTGTAATTTCTTGTCCGTCTACATAGATATGCTGTGCATCTGCATTACTTGATTTTCTTAATAGTTGTATTGTGTATTCTTGTGTTCTTCCTGATTCTGCAGTTGCTACAAATGTTATATACACTTCTTCTTGGTCTTTTACAGATATGTTGTTTATTGACATGATTGGTGTTCCTGTTGTTTCTCCTGATTTTATTGTTGTGTATTGGTTATTTGCTTCTATTGTTAGACTTACTTGTTCTATGTCTCTTGATAAATATTCTTTATATGTGTGTGTTGTTGAGTCATAGTTTGTTATAACATTTTCTCCATCTTTTACAACTTTTATTGATACATCATCTGATATCAAGTTAATTTCTAGCACTTTTGTTATTTGTTCTGTTTGTGAGTCTTGTGCTTGTATATTGATATTTAATGTTATTTTTCTGTTTCCGTCTTTAAATATTTCACTTGATGTTGCTGGAGTTTGTTGCCATTCTGTTCCATCTCCGATTTGTATTTTTGCGTGTGATTCATTTGCTGTTAC
>CAKPOI010000043.1 GCA_934169775.1 uncultured Clostridia bacterium | reverse complement strand
GGAGAGTAAGCAATGCGTAATATTAAATTAACAATAGAATACGACGGAAAAGATTTTAATGGGTGGCAAAAACAACCAAATAAGCTAAATATTCAGGGGAGTATAGAGCAGGCAATTAAGCAGATAACAGGTGAAGATGTGGATTTACAAGCTTCTGGACGAACTGATGCAGGAGTACATGCATTGGGACAAGTTGCAAATTTTAAAACTAATTCACATATTCCAATTGAAAAATTTGCTATTGCTATAAATACAAATTTGAAAAGAAGTATACGTATTTTGAAGGCTGAAGAAGTTGATGAAAGATTTCATAGCAGATTATCTTGTAAGAAAAAGACATATCGTTATATAATCAATAATTCTGATCAGGGAACAGCAATTTATCGTAATCTAGAGACCAATATTCCTTTTAGTTTAGATGAAGTAAAAATGAATGAAGCTGTTAAATATTTTATTGGTGAACATGATTTTAAGGCTTTTAAAGCAAGTGGAACTAGTAGTAAAAGTAGTGTTAGAATTATTTATGATGCTAAAGTTTACAGGAATGGGGATAGAGTATATATTGAATTAACAGGTAATGGATTTTTATATAATATGGTTCGTATTATTTCTGGAACATTAGTGGAGGTTGGAATGGGAAAATTAGAACCTACAGATATTCTTAAAATAATAGAATCAAGAGATAGAGAAAAGGCAGGAAAAACATTACAGCCACAAGGGCTATATTTGGTTAATGTTGATTATGATAATTAGATTATTTATGGTATTAAAATTTCATGAACTTGCTATGATATAAAAGAAAGATGAAATCTAATATTTAAGAATTACAATTATTTTCACAAATTATATATATGTTACATAATATATAAAAAGAAAAGGAGAAAAGGTTGAAAATAATTGTAATTTTTTAACCTAATCTATACCTTTGGAAAGAAAGGATTGTGATTAAGTTGAACGTACTACTTATTTATTTTGCTCTTCCTATAGCAGTCATAATATTTTCCATTGTTTTACAAAAAGTCTTTAAATGCCCATTAATTGTTGCTAGTATTATTTTTGCAATATTTTTAGTTGTTGCTTTTCTTGTTGATGTAGCGAATTTTCTTGTTGCAACTATTGCATATACAATTTTGTCATTTATTACAGCATATATTACAATGCTGATTTGTAAATTAATTAATGTTTTAGAAAATAATAATAGCTGTCATAATAGTTGTACTAGAAATAATGGAAATACATTTTTATCTAATGATAGTAATACACAATTGATAAATGGAACTTTACAAATAGGAACAAATGGTACATCTTGTTCATGTTCTCAGAGTAATAATAATGCGATTTCTGTTGTTGCAAATGTTACTCCTAATTCTAGTAACAATGGCAGGACTGGTAGATTTGCTGGTTGCTATAGAAGGTAAATCTTGCAAAAAAGTCTCTTTTATGTTATATTACATAAAGGGACTTTTGTGTAAGAACATATTAAATGTAATTATATATATAATTTTTAGAAAGGAATGGATAAAATGTTAGATATAATAAAAGATACAATTTTTGATAGTATAAAATTATTACCGTTTTTGTTTATAACATATTTATTAATGGAATATATAGAACATAAGATGGGTAATAAATCTAAAGAGATTATGAAAAAAGCGGACAAGTTTGGACCATTGTTTGGAAGTATTTTAGGTGTTTTTCCACAGTGTGGATTTTCTGTGTCAGCAACGAATTTGTATGCAGCTAGAGTTATAACACTTGGAACTCTAATTTCAGTTTATTTGTCAACATCAGATGAAATGTTACCTATTTTTATTTCTGAATCAGTACCAATCATTGTAATTTTAAAGATTTTAGGAGTAAAATTATTAATAGGAATATTAGCTGGATTTTTAATTGATTTATTTATTAGATTAGTAAAAGACAAGAAGAATATTAAAAATTCTGAAAAGGAAATTTATGAAAAAGATGAAATAAAAGATTTGTGTGAAGAAGAACATTGCCATTGTGATGAAGATGGAATTTTTAAATCAGCTTTAAAACATACAATTAATATTTTTTTGTTTATTTTATTAATAACTTTTGTAATAAATATGGCAGTTTATTTTGTTGGTGAAGATAATATTTCTAAGTTATTATTGGATAAACCAATTCTTGGTCCAATGGTGGCAGCTTTAATTGGATTGATTCCAAATTGTGCAGCTTCTGTTATACTTACAAATATGTATTTGCAAAATGTTATTTCTGTTTCTAGTTTGATTGCAGGTCTTTTAACAGGTGCAGGTGTTGGACTAGCTGTTTTGTTTAAAACAAATAAAGGAATTAAAAATAATATTAAAATTGTTTTTCTTTTGTATTTAATTGGTGTTATTTCTGGAATGGTATTACAGCTAATAGGTTTTAATATTATGTAGTGATTGATAATTTGAGAGACAGTGGTTTGGGGCCAGTAATGAATTGGGGACGGAGCAAAAATCATTAATGCTTTAATGATTTTTGCTCCGTCCCCAATTCATTAGTTTCTAGTCATCAAGTTAGTCTTTTTTCTTATTTTTCAAATTTACTATAATAGCATCTTCATTATCAAATAAATATTTAGAATCTGTATTGTCTATTTGAATAGGATCTATTTCATTTCTATCATCAATAAAATTTAATTTTTTAGGATTAAATTTTTCTTTTTTAGAGTCTGAATCTGGAGTATCTGAAATATCTGAAGAATTTGCATATTTAGCAAAATCATATTTTTTAATTTTTTGAGGTTCTTTATATTTAGAATCTAAGAATCCCATTTTGCCTTGACCAGCAAGTGGTTTTCCACTTTCTGTTCTAAGTTTAAAAGCACAATCTTTTAAGCTGAAAGATTGTAATTTACCAGCTGAGAAGTTTGCAACAAATTTCCAAGATACATTACCATGTTTTGAATCATATTCACCTTTTGCAAAGTCCATAGTATCTGAGAAACTCCATTCTCTGTGTTGTCCCATTTCAGATGACCACCATTCTAAGTCTTCTTTTGTACTGTTACCTGTAAATATTTTATTTGCACAGTTTGCTAAAATGGTTTGTCTAAAGTTTTCTTTAGATGAAGGTGTATTTAATTGTGATAAGTTTTGTGCTGAGATAGTTGCACCTACTTTATATTTTCTAAACATTGTAAATATTGGTTCTGTAGCTTTATTAATAAAGTCTGGGAATTCATCAATGTATATAAAATATGGAGTTCTAGATTTTTCTGTACCAGGTCTTCTTAAAACAGCATTTTCAAAAGCTATTAAGAAGAATAATCCAAATATTTTATGGCTGGTAGCACCTAAATCACCTCGTCTAGTACATACAAATATAAGCTCACTGTTTGCTAATGCTTTGTCTAAGTCTATATTGTTATGTCTGTTACAAAGTATAGATTTTACACCATCTAGTCTAAGTAAATTATCTAATTGAGAAACAGCAGTATATATAAATTTTTCTGTTGTTTCTTTTCCACTACCTGTACTATAGAAGTTTTTCTTGAAATATGCTATTTGATTAGCGTGTTTTTCTTTTAATACTTCATCATGTGCCATTATTTCACACATTTTTTCAACTAATTCAAAGTTTGTAAGCATTTTTAACATATCATCTAGATTAGGAAGTGCACCTTCATTCATTCTAGGATACATTTCTTTTAATAATATTGATAAATTTTCAATAGCTTGTAAAATAACATCTTCTCTGTATGCTTCTTGTATTTCTGGGTGAGAATCATTATACATAGCTTTTAATGTTGATGAAATTGTTGTTGCAATTTTATAAGGATCATCATATACAAATGGATTTATACCAATAGAATTTACATCAGAAGGGTCAATTATGTGATAATCAAATCCAAAATTTTTAGCTACATCAATCATATTGTTTGATAATTCTTTATCAGGTGACATTACTGTAACACCACAGTTTCTGTAAGTTATGTCTGGTGAGTCTGATAATATCATTTTCTTTATGTAAGATTTATAAATTGTTTCTTTTCCATATGCTGGTGATAACATATTTAAGTTAAAGTTTTTGTTTAAATATTCGTTACTATATGGTTTGTTTAAAACTGCAATTTTTGTTTTTAATGCTGTAAATCCCATTTCTTTTGAAACTTGTGTATAAAAGAATTTTCTTTCTAAATCTCTTGCTATAAATGGTTCAAATACCATTGAAGTTTTACCACTTCCAGAACCACCACATACTAGTGTTGATTGAAATCTTGAACTTTCAGGAAGTGTTGCAGTTTTACCTGTTTCAGAGTTTTTGAACCAGAACATTTCACAGGTAAATGGTCCATGTCCTTCTTTAGTGTCAGATAGATTAATTCCTTCATAGTCCCAAATAGAACGTGTTTGTTGAGTGCTATCATTTACTCCCATATATAAGAAATTAAATATTTTATATGCTATTGTAAGAGGGATAAGGAATGAAATTGATGTTAGTGCTGGTCTAAAAAGTTCAGAGAAGTTTGTTACAAGATCTTGATATCCTGGTACTGAAACTAAAAATAACCATATTCCCATATTAAGCCATTGTGTAAACATTGATGCTACAATGACTGATAATAAAATGACATATACATAAAATATTTTTACTTTTTGAGCTTTTGATGTTGAATATTCTGATGGAACTGAAAATGCATATGCTAACATTGGACATGCCATTGCTAAGCAATATTGAATAGGTCCCCAATATGAATAAGAAACACCTGTAAATATAATTAATAGTATTTCTGTCATTCTATCAACTACTAAATATAAAGTGATTAATGTAAGAACATATGTTGCAAAATTATTTCGAGTAGTATGTAATTTTTTTAAAAATTTATCAATTACTTTCATTTTTATTGTCCTTTCTATATTTAAAGTGTAATTTTTTTACTATTTGCACATAAAAATGTACATATATATTATCCTATAAAAATGCCAAAAAATCAAGAGTTTTTTGGAATATTTTTCTGGCTTGTACATATAATAAAATTGAAAGGAATGAAATTTATTATGCAAGAATTTTTTAGAAAAGATATACCTATTGTTGAAAAAATTGATATTAATGATGATAGTGATTTAATACGTAATATTGTTAAAACTCGTAAAGATTTGGAATTTGCAAATAATAATTATGAATTTGCTGATTCTGATTTAATTGATTATTATATTTATGAAATTAAAGCTAATCAGGCAAAATTAAATTATTTAATAAAAATGGCCAAAATAAAAGGATTAAATGTTCACTTTATAAAAGATATAGAATATCGTTTATCTACAGATGAAGAAAATGTGATTTAAGAGACATCTAATGATAGGGGATTGATGTTTAATGGATTTAAATACAAATGTTATTACATATTTGGCTTGTATATGTTTTTTGTTTTTATTTGGAAGAATTTTTATAGTTCCGATTAAAAAAATATTAAAATTAGTTTTAAATTCTATTATTGGCGGTCTTGTTATTTTTATTATAAATCTTGTTGGAGCTAATTTTGGATTTCATATAGGGCTTAATTTTTTTACTAGTGTTTTGGTTGGATTTTTGGGTCTGCCTGGTGCTGTTATTTTAATTATTATTAAACTATTAGTAGGGTAATTAATCTATTGACAAATAAAAAAAATATATGCTAATATAAATGTAGTTTTAAATTGTATAAATATTTATAAAAGGAGATGTACTATAAATATGCTAAAAAATGAAAGAGAGGAATTAGAATTAGTTTTCCCAACTTATGAATACAAAGAGCAAGTAGAAGAATATTTACAAGAATTTATAGATAATGGAGAGCCTGAACTTAATGGAAGTGGCGGATTACACAAAATAAAGAACTTTGATGAATGGTTAGAAAAAATAAAAAATGATGTAAACCCAGGTAAAGAAAGTAATAGAGTGCCATCTACATTATATTTAACAGTAAGAAAGAGCGATAATAAAATAGTGGGAAATTTGCAAATTAGACATTGGTTAAATGAGCACTTACTTAAACATGGAGGACATATAGGGGACAGTGTACGACCATCAGAAAGAAGAAAAGGATATGCAACAGAACAAATAAGGTTAGCACTTGAAAAATGTAAAGAGTTTGGAATAGATAATGTTTTAATGGATTGTAATAAAAATAATATAGGCTCTGCAAAAAGTATTATAAATAATGGAGGAGTATTTACTGATGAAGTTTGTATAGATGGGGAAATAATCCAAAATTATTGGATAAGTTTGAAAAAGAGGATTGCATATACATATCTTAGAGAAAGGGCAAAAGATATAGATTACAAAATTAGATCGGTAAATAATAGTAAATTTGTTGGAGATGTTGTATATTATAAATTTGCTAATATTAATGGTAAAATGATTATACCAGATGGAAAAGTCATATTAGATGAAGGATATAAATGGTTAGAATTTTATGATTATAGTTCAAAAATTAAACTTACTGCTGTTTATACCGCAGAAAATGAAAATGTTGAATGGTATTTTGATATTGCAAGAAGAATTGGAAATGAAAATGAATTACCATTTGAAGATGATTTATATTTAGATGTTGTTGTTTCAGATGATGGAAAAATAAGTTTAATTGATGAAGAGGATTTAGAAAAAGCATTTAATAGATTTGAAGTTAGTAAAAGTGATTATGATATGGCATATCTTGAAGCTAGAAATTTGATGAATAAATTAAATGGTAATATTGATAAATTAAAAGATTTTACTGATTATTATTTTAAAGAATTATCATAAACAAAAAATATACTATGAATTTAAATTCTTAGTATATTTTTTTATCTATTTGAAAAATTGTATAAATTTTGCGTGCGAACAAATACGCAGACTTTAAAATGTTTTAATAAGTGCAAATGTTATTAATGTCCGCTTTTGTTCTAATTGAAATGTAGTATTTTTTAGACTACAATTTAATAAAATTATTCTACAGTAACAGATTTAGCTAAATTTCTAGGTTTATCTACATCTAATCCTTTTTCTTTGGAAATATAATATGCAAGTAATTGTAAAGGAATAATAGCTAAAACAGGTGATAAAAAGCTTGATGTTTTAGGTATTTCTATTACTTCATTAAACATATTATAATTAAAATCTTGATTAGTAATAATTAGTGTTTTTGCACCTCTTGTTATTACTTCTTGCAAATTGCTAATAGTTTTTTCAACTAAATTAGAGTCTGTCAAAATTCCAATTACAGTTACATTGTTTTCTATTAGGGCAATTGGTCCATGTTTTAATTCTCCAGCTGCATAGCTTTCTGAATGAATGTATGAAATTTCTTTTAGTTTTAAAGAACCTTCTTTTGCAATGATTTCATCAATTCCTCGACCTAAGAAGAAGATATCTTTTTCTTGATATATTTTTTTTGCAAAGTTTTTGATGTTTTCTTTACATTTTAAAGTTTCTTCTAATTTTTTTGGTAAATTCAAAATTTCTTTTTTTAATTCTGTTAAGTTTTCTTTTGAATAGCTGTTCAAAATTTCGGCAAAATAAATTGCTAAAATATTAATAAGGACAACTTGTGATGTGTAAGCTTTTGTAGAAGCAACTGCTATTTCTGGTCCTGCATGAGTGTAAATAGAGTAATCAGCTTCTCTGGTTATTGAACTTCCAATTACATTTGAAATTGCAATTGTTTTACTTCCTTGTGATTTTGCTAGTTTTAATGCGGCGATTGTATCTGCTGTTTCTCCTGATTGAGAAATAAATATTGATAAAGTTTTTTCATCAATAATTGGATTTCTGTAGCGGAATTCTGATGCAATATCAACTTCTACAGGGATTCTGCATAATTTTTCAATTGCATTTTTTCCACTTAGTCCTGCATGCATTGCTGTACCACATGCAATAATGTAGATTTTATTTATTGTTCCGCAAATACTCTTTTGTTAAAGGTAATTCTGATATTTCACAATGTAAATCATTTATATTTATTCTTGAACCAATAGTTTCTCTGATTGCTGTTGGTTGTTCATCTATTTCCTTAGACATAAAATCTTCATATCCATTTTTTTCACTTGCTGTTGCGTTCCATTCAATATTACAAGTGTCTTTTTGCAAAATTTCTAAATTATTATTATAGAAAGTAGCGTGCTTATTGTCTAAAACAACATATTCTAGATCGTTTAGCAAATAAAAATCTCTAGTATAAGAAAGTATTGCTGGAATATCTGATGAAATGTATTTTTCTTCTTCACAAGTTCCAATAACTAAGGGGCTGTCTTTTCTTACAACAATCATGTTTTGTGGGAAATCTTTACATAGAATTTCCAGTGCAAAACTGCCTTTTAAATCTGAACAGCAATTTTTTACAGCTGTTAAAAATGTAGAAATATTTTTTTCACTATTTAACTTTAATTCTTTTTCATAATAATAGTGAATTAAGTTAGGGATAATTTCTGTATCTGTGTCAGAATAGAAATGATATCCGTTTTTTTCTAAAAAATTGTGCAGATCATTATAGTTTTCTATTATTCCATTATGTACTATACTAAATGTTTTACTGTTGTCTTGATGTGGATGTGCATTTTCTTTTGAAGGTTTTCCATGTGTTGCCCATCTGGTGTGACCTATTCCAATTGTTCCTTCTAATGTATTTATTTCTGGATTTTTTTCTAAATTTTTTACTCTTCCTTTATCTTTTACAACATGAATTCCATCTTTTTCTATTGTTGAAATACCTGCTGAATCGTATCCTCTGTATTCTAATCTATTAAGTCCTGCTAATAAAATTGGACTTGCTTTTTTTATTCCTATATATCCTATTATTCCACACATAATTTTGCCTCCTTTATATGTATTTATTTTATAATATATAATAAAAAGTTTTTTTGTGCAATACTTTTTTATTATTTATTTAATGATAAATTATTAGATAATGGTTAAAAACTAAAATTATGCAAAGGTGTACTTTTAGTTTGTTCTATTAGTGGGTTTGATATGATAGAATAATTATATAAAAACTTGAAATTTTATCAAGAAAGTTTTTTGAAAATATGGTTAAAAAGGTTATATTTGATATAAAAACTTTTGAGAAAAGGAATTAATCTTTGAACTTTAATAAAAATGTACAATTAATTTTATAGCATATACAAACAAAAAATGCAATACAGAATTATTAAAAAAGTTTTCTAGATAATGTATAAAGACTTACAAAACCGTTAATACTGTAAGTAAAGATAATTTTCTGCTTTTTTGTTAAGTTCAAAGCTTAATAAAAAATAGTTTAAGAAAAGAAGGGAGATTTTGAAATGAACAAAACGAAGAAAAACACAAGAGGAATTACACTAATAGCATTAGTAATTACAATCATTGTACTTCTAATACTTGCAGGAGTAACGATTGCAGCACTAAGTGGAGACAACGGAATATTAAAAAGAGCAGCAGAGGCTAAAGAAAAAACAAATCAAGCAAATAAAGATGAAGAAGATACTTTACAAGAAATGATAGATGCAATAAATAATGTATCACCATC
>CAKPOI010000042.1 GCA_934169775.1 uncultured Clostridia bacterium | reverse complement strand
TGGGCTGTAGCCAAGCGGTAAGGCACCAGACTTTGACTCTGGCATGCGCTAGTTCGAATCTAGCCAGCCCAGCCAATAAATTAAGACTTTCAAGAAATTGAAAGCCTTTTATTTTTTCTAACTCATATTTTTTTTAGAAGAAAAGCAACCTAGCTCTTATTTAGAATATTTTAAAATCTGAGTCTTTGTTTGTGTACGAAATTTGCGAAGCAAATTTCTGTGCATTGTTATTTTTTATATACTAGGAAGTTCGGAGAACTTTCCTAGTATATAAAAAGAAGCAAACTCCAAAATCCTCAACTATTAGATACTTTTGAAGTCTGCTTTTCGTTTATTTAATTTTAAATTATCCCTAGATGCTCTAACAAAATTTTTAAACCAATTAAAATCAAAATAATTCCACCTATTAACTCTGCCTTACTTTTATACTTATCACCAAAACGATTGCCTATCTTGGTTCCCAAAACAGATAAAATAAAAGTAATAATACCAATAAGGCTAACAGCTAAAACTAAATCAACTTTAAGAAATGCAAAAGTTATTCCAACAGCCAAAGCATCAATACTAGTTGCAATAGATAAAATCAGCATTGTCTTAACACTTATATCCTCATTATATTCTTCCTCATCTTTATCTTTTTGAAAAGCTTCCTGAATCATTTTAGCACCAATAATTACCAATAAAATAAAAGCAATCCAATGATCTATATTTGTAATAAAAGATTCAAAACTAGTTCCAAAAAAATAACCTAAAATCGGCATCACTGCTTGAAATCCACCAAAATACAAACCTATCAAACTTGCTTTTTTCCAATTCATTTTTTTCATAGAAATGCCTTTGCAAACAGAAACTGCAAAGGCATCCATACCCAAACCTATACTCAATAGTATTAATTCAAATATTTCCATAAAAACTCCTTAAGCTCTAGGATGAGCTTTGTGATATACATCTTTTAAAGCTCCATCTTGAAATTGCATATATACTTGTGTAGAAGATATATCAGAATGTCCTAACATAGCTTGAATAGCCTTTAAATCTGCACCATTTTGTAACAAATGTGTAGCAAAAGAATGTCTTAAAACATGTGGTGTTATATCTTTATCAATATGAGCTTGTTCTTTATAATATTTAATGATTTTCCAGAAACCTTGTCTTGTTAATCTTTTACCATTAACATTAACAAACAAAGCTTTTTCATCATCACTTTTAATCATAGCATTTCTAGCATCTTGTAAATATTCTTGTAATGCTTTTTGGCACAATTTTCCTAGAGGAATAGTTCTTTCTCTCGCACCATTTTTGCAAACAACATATCCTTCTTCAAGATTAATATCTTCAACATTTAATGAAATTATCTCTGTTACACGCATACCTGTAGCATATGCAAACTCTAACATAGCCTTATCTCTAGTACCTTTTAAATCAATATCTTTTGGTTGTTCTAATAAAAGTTCTACTTCTTTTGCAGTTAAAACACTTGGCACTCTTTTTTCAATTTTTGGTGATTGAATATTAGCTGTTGGATCTTTACTTATTTTTCCTTTTCTAACTAAAAACTGAAAAAATGAACGAATTGATGCAATATTTCTTGAAATAGTAGAAGATTTTTTACCCATTTCTTCTAATTCAGCAATATATTTTTTTATATGTTCTTCATGAACATGTGTATAGCGTACTTCTATTTCACTTAAATATTCTCTAAATTGCTGTAAGTCACGATTATATGACTGTAAAGTGTTGCTTGATAATTTTTTTTCTGTTTCGATAAACTTTAAAAAAAGTTTTATTTGCTTTTCCATCTTATTCCCCTACCCCTTGTCAAAATTTTATTTACATAAACTATATATGTTATATCAAACAATTACAAAAAAGTAAAGACATTTTTTGCATTTTTTCAATTTTTTACAACTTTTTTATATACTAAAAATATACAGAAACTAATTTTAATAAATTAGTAGAAACAAAAACTTCAATAAAAGAAGAAGCACATAAACCTCCAAACATCAAAATTGAAAAAATCGTATGTCTTATAAAAGAAATTTTAATATTTTCTTTTTGCCTATCCCTTATAATTGACTTATAAAATTTAAATCCACTTACAGCTAATCCTATAAGGAAAGGAATAAATAGAATATTTTGCAATAACAATGTAACCAAAACAAACGTAAATCCTTTTGTAAATCCCATAAAAGAAATAATAGCAGATATTGTATATCCTAAACAAAATCCTCTATAAGCAACTAATCCAAAAACTATAGGAATACCAATAATTGTCGTTCCAAAAAACCAAATCGCTATTGTTAAATATAATTTATCTAACAAAGTAGATTTGAGTATATTAGTTTGATTTATATCAGATACATCTTTTACTTCATTAATAAAATCTCCTAAATATTGATGTACTTCTGTAATTAAACTTTCTTCAGTATGATTAATAAAAAATACTCCTAAAAAAATACCTACTACAAAGAAAATTAAAATTACCATGTATTCTTTATAATTTTGTTTAATATGTTCTTTGATAAATTCCAATAATTTTGATTTTTGCCTTTTCTCCATATCCTTATTTTCCTTTCTAGAAACACTTATCTTTGTTGTAAAAGATTTAAAATTTCTCTTACATAATGTGTATGCAACAAGAATATGTTTAGAACTAATGCTTTTGGGGTCGGAGTCAAAAAGCATTAGTGTTTTTTGACTCCGACCCCAAAAGCTTCAAAAGCTTCAAAAGCTTTATTCTATTTTTCCATAATTTCCGCCACCACCAGCATGAACTTTACATTTACCACTTCTAGCATCATCAATCTTATTAGCTATTTTCTCACCAACAACAGCCTCAATATCATCTTTAGACAACTTATGCAAAATGTTCATTTCTGTATCAAAAGTATCTAACAATTTTTCTATTGTTTTACCTCCAACACCTGGCACAAAGCCAAGAGGAACTTGATAAATATATGGAGGTCTATTAGATGGACTTTTACTTTCAAGTTTATCTTTTATTAATTCAATTCTATCAAAAACCCCAAAAGTAACCTTATCACTATTACAATATGGACACTTATCAACAGGCTCTTTAGTTTCAATAGTTTGTTCGCAGTTATCACAATGTGTTCTATGATATTTTCCGAAGTTTTGGATCTAAGCCATAATTTGCAACAACCTTTCTGCCATCCTCATTTTTTAATGCCTTTACAACTTCTTTAAAAGATATATCTTCAACTTGCATCTTATTATATTCTCTAGCTATTTTAGGTAATGAATGTGCATCAGAATTTGTAACAAATGTTTTATTTTCTAATTCAGAAATCATATCTGCCAAATATGTATCAGAACTTAAACCCAGTTCTATTGCAAAAATCTTATCATATTTTTCTTTAAAAATATCTTTCATTCTATCTGTACAATTTCCATAATAGCTTTTAAATGGCGTAAATACATGAGCAGGAATCAATATACCATTATATTTTTCTACTATATCTATTAACTCATATCCTGATAAATCTGAACGTTGTGTACTTAACGTTATATTTTTTATATGATGACTCATTTCTTCTGAAAAGCCCTTTATATCTTTCAAATATGGAAAAAAGCATACATTGTGTGCACTTCCACATTTTCCATTTCTTCCTTTTTCTGAAGTTTCTACTTCACTTCCAAGTAATATACAAACTTTATCTTTATAAATAATTCCTCCATCTTTTAATTCATATGCATCTCCATTTTGCAAAAATCTTTCTATATCCTCTATTACATATGGTGACGCACAATCTATTATTCCTACAACTTGTATTCCTTTTCTTGACTCACATTCTTTTGCTATATTAGCAAAATTCAAAGTTCTAGCCGCTGTTATTTTTATTGGTTTCCCTGATTCAGATCTTCCTATATGGACATGTAAATCTGCAAATATATCGTACATACAATTCATCCTTTCCTTATTACAAGTTATTTTTCATCTATTTTTCCTATCATTTTCCTTGTTGTTTCCTCAGTAAATAATGGCCTATTAGGATTATCAATATCTAGCTTACCTAAATTTTTTCTTGTTTTGAAAAACTCTCCACAATATTCCTTGCAAATCGCTTCATCAACTTTAATTTCATATTCATAAACCACTGCTGTAATAAATTGCTTAACATCTTCCACTTCCTTATAAGTCCTTACTAGCAAATTTAATGGTGAAATATCTGTTTTATCATTTATATTAATTTCTTCTAACTTATGAATAAAATCAACAAAAACATGTAAAAACTGATTATTGACATCTTTTAAATTTCTATATTCCAATAATACTAGAGCTTCTTCAACTTTCATACCTATTCTTTCTGGTCTATCTAAAAGCATTGCACCAAATTGATCTACTAATTCTAATACATCACTTTCTTTTGCTCTATTTTTTTGAGGAACATATCTATTCATTCCTGCACAAATATTACAAAAATCCTGTTTAAAACCTATTGTATATAAATAATTGGCTCCTTCTTGAGCAAAAGCTTTAATTTTATCCATATTATTAGCAATCTCCATCTTTTTGCAACTTGCTAACAATGAAGCTGTTATCAATAAATTATTATCAACTTCCAAATCCACATTATTCAAAAATAATCTCATAATTTCAGTCTTAAAAATCACAGATTTATCAAAAAAGATTTTCTCTTTTTTAGATAAATAATAAGCTATTTCCATTTTAGAACCTGCATTTTTTTCGTTTAGTATATAATCTGCAAAAGTTTCCATTTGTTTATCTACTTCCATTTTGTTTTTCTCCTTCCAATTCTTTAGTTAAACCAATTTTTTTATTGCGTTTCTGGCCATTTCATCACAGCGATTGTTAAATTCATTGTCACTATGTCCCTTAACTTTGATAAATTTGATTTTATGTACTTTAGTCATTTTATATATAGCTTCCCAAATTTCTTTATTTTTTACAGGTTCTTTATTAGCTGTTTGCCAATTATTTTTATTCCAATTATAAATCCAACCTTTGTCAAAACCATTTACCAAATAGGCACTATCACTATATAAATCAACTTCACAAGGAAACTTTAAAAGCTTTAATGCTTCTAAAGCTGCTGTTAATTCCATTACATTATTAGTTGTATCCTTTTTTCCTCCAGAAATTTCTTTTTTGTTATCACCTGCCATTAAAATAGCTCCCCATCCACCCGGACCAGGATTACCTGAACAAGCTCCATCTGTATATATTATTACTTTTTGCATAATCAAAAACCTTTCTTTGCATCCTAATTTCATTTTTAATTACAAAATTTTATATTAATTCAATCAATTGTTTTTTTTTATATTCTATGCTATCATTATATCAATAAAAAATAAATAAAACAATAGAGAGGTCTAATATTTATGGAAAAAATTTTAGGAATAATTACAGAATATAACCCATTTCACAATGGGCATTTATATCATTTGAAAGAAAGCAAAAAGCAAACAAATTGCCAATACTCAATATGTGTTATGAGTGGTAATTTTACCCAAAGAGGATCAACCTCAATAATAGATAAATGGTCAAAAGCAAAAATGGCCATCCAAAATGGAGTAGACTTAGTTATAGAATTGCCTACATTATATGCAATTTCAAGTGCTGAAAATTTTGCATATGGAGCAATAAAAGTTTTAGACTCTTTAAATATTGTAACTGATATAAGTTTTGGAACAGAATCAAATAATATTAATTTATTAGATAATATTTCACATTTATTATTAACAGAACCTGAAGAATTTAAAGCACTTCTTAATGAAGAATTAGGCAAAGGTGTTTCTTTTCCTAAAGCACGTGAAATTGCTTGTACAAAATACTTACAAAAAAACTCTCCAGAAAACATTTCATTATATAATAATATTTTATCTTCACCAAATAATATTTTAGGAATTGAATACTTAAAAGCCTTAAAAAAACTAAATAGTAAAATTACTCCTCACATAATTAATAGAATTGAATCTGACCATAATAGTATAGACATCAAAAACAATATTGTAAGTAGTAGTGCTATTCGTAACATTATTTCCAAAAATCAAAACTTAGAAATATTAAAAAATCTTATGCCAGAAAATAGTTACAATATACTTATAGAAAATTTTGAAAGTGGTCATATAGTTACAGACATTTCAGGTTTTGAAAAAGAAATTATTTATAGCCTGCGTCAAATGTCTACACAAGATATTTCTAAACTTGCAGATGTAAAAGAAGGTTTAGAATACAAAATAAAAGATGCAGCTAATTCATGCAATAATTTAGATACATTTTTTGATATTGTAAAATCTAAAAGATTTACACATACACGCCTTCAGCGAATATTACTATATTCTCTACTCAACATAACCAAGGAAGATATGCTTTTGTCTAAAAAAATTACTCCCTACATTCATGTACTAGGACTAAATTCTAATGGACGAAACTTATTATCTCAAATATCAAAAGCTAACCCTGAATTAAACATTATAACTTCTGTTAAAAAGTTTGAAAATACTTGCACAGACATTAATCTAAAACATATCCTTGAAAAAGATATTTTAGCTACTAATATTTATACACTTGCATATACTAAAAATTCTTTTGCTAATTTAGATTATACTACACATTTAATTAATATATAAAAAGATTAGTATATATATTTTTTTTCGTATTCAAAGGTTCATTACATAACTAAGAAAATCTATCTTAATTTTTGTTAAAAGTTCATCTTAGTCCTCATGGCTAATGCCATTCGACGTGAACTTTTCCCAAAAATTAATTTAGATTTTCTAAAGTTATTTCATTCACATTTTTATACTTCAAAAAATATATATACTAATCTTTTATATTTATTACATTACATATAGTAAAATACAGAAAAATTGTAGCAAGCTTCCAAGTAAAATAAATAAATGAAAAATAGAATGCATCCATTTATAATTTTTACCCAATCCATACAAAATAGCGCCTAAAGAATATATAACTCCTCCTGACACAAGAAAAACAGTACCACCAGCACCTAGCAATTTAGGAAATAAGTTAGCAGTAAAAATAATGCACCAACCCATGCCCAAATAACAAATCATAGAAAAAACTTTATATCTCTTAATATCAATAGAATTTAGTACTATACCTAAAATTGCTATAGCCCAAATTATGCCAAAAATAGACCATCCCAAAACCGCATTATATTCTCTAAAAGTACACAAACAAAAAGGTGTATAGCAACCTGCAATAAGCAAAAATATAGAACAATGGTCTAAAACCTGAAATACTTTTTTAGAAAATTTCTCTGGTTTCAGCCCATGATAAATACTAGACATTGTATATAATAAAATCATTGTAACACCATAAATAGCACCACTAACAACACCATATCCATTATGATGAACTGCAGCAAAAACAACACATAAAACAAGTGCAACAATTCCTAAAGCTCCACCCACGATGTGTGAAGTCATATTAAAAATTTCTTCTCCTTTGCTATAAACCGGCAAAACTCTATCTTTTAATTTTGTTCTTTTCAAAAAATCAACTCCTGACATAATAAATTACCAAAAAAATATTTTCTTATACATAGATAGAGGGCATGCTAAAAACATAACCCTCTGTTCTTCATTTGTAAATTTTAAATTATTCTTGTGTTATCCATTTAACTAAATTCATATTAGCAGAATCTAATAACATTTCATTTTTTGGCATTACTCTAAAAGTATAACCATAATTTCCGCCTGTTTTCAATTCTATTTTTGTCTCATATTCAAAGATCTTAGAATTTTCAGTTCCTGTATTTTTTAATTTAACTTGTTGCATAGGAATAATAGAAATATCTTCAACAACTCCATTTTCCAATATTTTTCCATAATAACACTCAACAGAAACAAATTCTGGTTTTATATTTGGCAATTCAACTTGGCATTTTACAGAAATACAATTACCTGCATCAATTGAAATATTGTTCAAATTATCCTCTTTTTGAGTAATTTTTATATCTTTCCAATTACGATACATATCAGTTTTCCAAGCATTAAATTGTGTAACATCACTTAAGTCTTTATAATATTTATTATGTAAATTACATAATGGAATATAGAATTTTGAAGTATAATCTGAAAGCATTCTTGAAGTACTATATTTTCCTCCAGTTGAAACTATAGATTCTTTCATATAATCCATCCATTCTTTTGAAATTCCATTTTTATCTTTATTATAATATGCAGGAATAATTTTTTGTTCCAAAGTCTCATAAATATTTTGACTATCTGTTACATCCTGAGCTTCATAAGACTCATAATCACTATTAAATCCTATTCTCCAACCATTTTTTTGATTATAGCCTTCTGCCCACCATCCATCTAAAACACTAAAATTAATAACTCCATTAACAGATGCTTTTTGTCCACTTGTACCTGAAGCCTCCATAGGTCTTCTTGGATTATTTAGCCATACATCTACACCACTTATCAAATATCTTGACATAGCTATATTGTAATTTTCTAGCAAGAAAATTTTACCTTTAAATTGTGGCATCATAGACACATCATGAATAAATTTAATTAAGTCTTGTCCTTGTTTATCTGCTGGATGAGCTTTACCTGCAAAAATCAATTGAACTGGTCTATCAGCATTATTTAAAATTTGTGTAATTCTTTCCAAATCTTTAAAAATCAATGTTGCCCTTTTATATGTAGCAAATCTTCTAGCAAAACCTATTGTTAAGGCATTTGGATTTATTTTTGAAGTAATTGCATTTATATCTTCATAACTATATCCTGAACGTCTTAATCTTTCTGTAACATTATTTTTAACAATTGATAAAAGCTTTTCTTTTCTAGCTTGATGTGCATTCCATAATTTATCATCTGGAATATTTCTTACTTTTTCCCATACATAATCATATTGAATTTTATCTTGCCAATATGGAATAAGATATTTATTATACAATTGTTTTAAACTTGGTGCTAACCATGAGCAAGTATGAATACCATTTGTTACATAATCAATTGGTGATTCATTTGCAGCAATTTCTGGCCATACATCTGCAAATAGTTCTCTAGAAACTGCTCCATGTAATTTACTTACACCATTTTTCTTTCCTGCAACTTTTAATGCAAGAATTCCCATATTAAATCCATTTTCTAATTCTTCACATGGCTTCATACCTAATTTTAAAAATTCTTCTCTTGAAATTGTAAGTCTAGGCCAAAAATCTTTAAAATATTTTTCTACTAAAGAAATTGGGAATATATCATTTCCTGCTGGAACTGGTGTATGTGTAGTAAACACTGTTTGTGATGATACTATATCTCTAGCCACATCAAATGAAACTTGTTTTTCTTTTATTACATTTTTTATTAATTCCAAAATCAAGAAAGATGAATGCCCCTCATTCATATGATATACAGTTGGTTCTAGTTTTAATGCTCTAGTTAAAAGATTAACTCCTCCCATACCTAAAACAATTTCTTGTCTTATACGCATTTCTTGGTCCCCACCATATAAACGTAAAGTAACATCTCTATCTTCTGGGTTGTTTTTCTCTATGTCTGAATCTAACAAATACAATTTTACTCTACCAACATTTATTTGCCATACTTTTAAATATATTCTTCTTTTTGGGAATTTTAAATATATTATTAAATCTTCTCCATCTTCATTTTTTACAGGATTTATTGGTAAATCATGCAAATCTATATCATGATATTCTGTTTCTTGTTCACCATTTCCATTTATTTTTTGATGGAAATATCCATTTTTATATAACAAACCTACTGCCACTAGTGGTATTCCTAAATCACTTGCTGATTTTAAGTGATCCCCTGATAAAATTCCTAAACCTCCAGAATATATCGGAATAGTTTCATCTAATCCATATTCTGCTGAAAAATATGCAATTAAATCATTTTTATTATCTGGATATTTATTTTCAAACCATGTATCTTTACTATTCATATAATCTTCAAAATTTTCTACACATTTATCATATTCATGTAAAAAGATTAAATCTTTTGATACTGCTTCTAATCTATCTTGTGAAACTTGTTTTAAAAATTTTACTGGATTTTTTCCACATTTTTCCCACAAGTCATTATCAATCTTTCTAAATAACCTTAAAAATTCAGTGTTCCATGACCACCATAAGTTATTAGATATTTCTGATAATTTTTCTATTCTCTTTGGTAATTGTGGATTTACAGTAATCCTATTAAATACGTACATTTTATATATTCCTCCTTCGTAATTTCATCTATCGTTTTCACACATATATTATCTATTAAATTATTATATTTGTCAAACGTTTTTTTAATATTTCTAAAAAAATTATGTAGTGTTACAATAGATGTGAAACAAAAATAATATAGAAAAAAAGTGATTCAAGTAGTATAATTGAATTGTCTA
>CAKPOI010000041.1 GCA_934169775.1 uncultured Clostridia bacterium | reverse complement strand
TTAAGTAAAAAAGCAATCGAGAAAAAAGGTACAATCCTAAAACTAAATTTCATCTATGTATTTTTGAGTGTGCTATAAACAAAACACACAATAATTTTCTAGTGACGATGACACTTAGGGAAATACCTGTTCCCATCCCGAACACAGAAGTCAAGCCTAAGTGTGCCGAAAATACTTGCGGGTTACCCTGCTGGGAAGATAGGTTGTTGCTAGTTTTTTTATGTCAAAATAAAAAATAATATAGAAATAAATATTGCAAAAACAACAAGTGTAGAATATAATAAAAGCAGAGATGAAAATTTTAAAAAATAAAATTTTGATTTCTGCTTTTATAATTAAAATTTGAAAATAAATATAAAAGCAAACCGAATATATACTGAATAAAGTAATACAATAAAAAAAGAGGAGGAAAAGAGAAATAATGGGAAAAGTAATGTGGAAACCAGGAACATTTGTATATCCAATACCAGCAGTAATGGTAAGTTGTGGAACAATGGAAAAATCAAATATAATAACAGTAGCATGGACAGGAACGATAAATACAGATCCAGCAATGGCATACATATCTGTACGTCCATCAAGACATTCATATAATATGATAAAAGAGCAAAAAGAATTTGTAATAAACTTAACAACAAAAAACTTAGCAAGAGCAACAGACTGGTGTGGAGTAAAAACAGGAGCAAAAGTAGATAAATTTAAGGAAATGAATCTTCACAAAGAAAAAGCAAATTTTGTACAATGTCCAATGATAAAAGAAAGTCCAGTATCAATAGAGTGCAAAGTAAAAGAAATAAAAGAATTAGGTTCACATTATATGTTTATAGCAGAAGTATTAGCAATACATGCAGATGAAAAATATATAGACGAAAAAGGAGCGTTTGACATATCAAAATGTGATTTAGTAGCATATGCAAATGGAGGATATTATGCCTTAGGAAAAAAAGTCGGAAAATTTGGATTTTCAGTTCAAAAGAAAAAGAAAAAATAAACATAAGTTCCAAAAACAAAAAATAGGGCATGAAATATAAAAAAGAAATAAACATATAAGCAGAACTATATCTAAAAAAGTTAGAATATAGTTCTATTTTTTGCCTTTTAAACCAATATAGAAAAATTCAAGAAAACCAATAAATGTAAGAAAAACTATCTCCTAAAAAATGTAAAGGCCAACAGTCTGTAAGAAAAAAATCATAAAAAGGGATTGACAAAAACAAAAGTAATAGGTAAAATAAATACATAATGTATTCACTAGAGATACAAAAACACATATTGAAAATAAAAAAGAAACAACAAAGGAAAAGGCTAAATAGCATGAACATTGAAAAGCGAATATAAAATTTTAGAGTTTTATAACTTTATAGGAAAAAAGTTTATGCTATAAATAGCCTGAGAAACAAAAAGAAAAAAACAAGAACAATATGCAGAAACATAGTAAAAAATGTATAATAAAAAAATATGTGTAAATAATAACCAAAGAAATAAAAGATAAAGGCAAAAATAAAAAGGAAAACTTTATCTAAAAAAGAAAGGGAGGATAACAGATGAAGATACAAGACAGAATAAAGATGAAAACAAAAAGCAATAAAGGTATAACTCTAATAGCATTAGTAATTACAATCATTGTACTTTTAATACTTGCTGGAGTAACAATAGCAGCACTAAGTGGAGATAACGGAATATTAAAAAGAGCAACAGAAGCAAAAGAACAAACAAATCAAAAAAATGATGAAGAAACAGAAAAATTAGCAGGATATGAAAGTACAATAGACCAATATGCAAATGGAGCAACAGGGGGTTCTGGAAACGGAGGCCAAGGAGGCTCTGGAACAGGAACAAATTTTACAAATGTAAATGCAGCCAATTCAAACCCAGCAGGAGTAGTGCCTGAAAATTCAACAGTAGTAGAAGCAGATGCAAGTAAAGGAATAGTAATAAAGGATAAAAATAATAATGAATGGGTATGGATAGAAGTACCAAAAACAACAGTATTTTCAGGCTTAACAATAGATACAACAGGAACATTAACAGAACAAAATTATACAGATATAAAAAATAAATTAATAGCATATGCAACAACATATAGAAAAGGAGCAGCAACACAAAGTTGTAATTGGACAGATGAATGGTATAATGGTTGTGGAATGACTTCTGATGAATATACAACAGCATATCAAAAAATGTTAAAAAGTGTATATAATTATGGTGGATTTTGGATAGGAAGATATGAAGCAGGGATAGAAGGAACTGCAACAGAAACAACAAATGCAAGAACAGATTCATCAGCAAGAATAACAATAGGAACATCTCCAAAAGCCATAAGCCAAAAAGATGCAATACCATACAACTGGATATATTGTAGTGAAGCTCAAGCTTTAGCTAAAGAGATGACACCAAATAGTAAATATACAAGTAGCTTAATGTTCGGAATACAATGGGATTTGGTGTGTAAATATTTAGAGGCAAAAGGTGGATTATCAGTAGCAGATATAAATTCAAATAGCACAAATTGGGGAAACTATGAAAATGCAAAAATAGAAAATATAACATCAGGAAAATATGCTATATATAAAAATGGATCATTAGGAACATGGACAACAATTTCAGGTTCATATACAAAACCAAATACAAGTCCAGATAATTATACACTATTAAGCACAGGGATAACAGATTATACAAAAAAGATGAACATTTATGATTTTGCAGGAAATGAATATGAATGTACATTGGAAAAAACTTCCAGCAGCGACTTTCCTTGTGCCGGCAGGGGAGGCAGTTACTACAGTTCAGGCTCTAGCTATCCAGCCTCTTACCGCAAAGGCTATAGCACGGCTTACAGCGGCGACAATTTCGGTTTTAGGAGTGCACTTTATAAGTAATGCTGAGAGCTAAAGCCGTGATTATAAAATAGGCGAGAGAGTCATTTTATAACCGGTAAATTGAATACAAGTCCCTCTAGCGAATGAAATACGCTAGAGGCAGGTGAAAAATTGAATGGCAGGATGAAAGTCTAAACTTAACTGTGTAAATTCTAAAAGTAAAAATTTAGAATTGCACAGTTTTTTTATGCAGCTAAGGTATTAGTATTAAAGAGATTTATTCCTTCCGAAATTATTAAATATATAAGCAAATAGAAAAAACAAAGAATAATAAAAGTAGGCAAAAAAGAATCAGTAAAATAAATATTAGTAAAGAAATTGAATACATTTATTTTACGAAAATAAATATAAGGAAAAAGAAATGAATATATGTTTTATAAAAGGAAAAATAATAACGGAACCAGAATATAAATTTACATTTATAAGAAATACAGATGCAGTAATAACATTTGAAATAGAATTAGATAACAAATCAAAAATAAAAGTAATAGGATATAACGAGATAGCAGACAAATGTTATAAAGAATTAGAAAAAGAAGATACAATATGGCTAGAAGGAAGAATAGAAGAGAAACAAATAATAATAAAGAAATTCAAAGCAAAACATGATTAAAAAATATGGTAACTTGCAAGAAATAAGATTTTAGAAATTATCTTCTTTTGACATTTGGCCAACTAAACTGTAGTAAGCAAGTAACATAGGTCAATTGAGCAAGTAACATAAAATATTTTTTCTTCAAAAACCATTGACAGAACTAGAAAAAGGTGGTAAAATACTCAGGTATATGTTATTACGGACATATATTCACATCGTTAAAAAATAAAAAGGTAATAATACGGAGGTGTATTTAAAATGGCAGCAAAAGGACCAAGAGAAAACATAACATTAGAATGTACAGAATGTAAACACAGAAATTACATGACATCAAAAAACAAGAGAAACAATACAGACAGATTAGAGATTGTAAAATATTGCAAATTCTGCAAAAAACGTACAACACACAAAGAAACAAAATAGAAACAGCAAAATAAAAGAAAAAAATTGATTACAAATCAAGCTATTTTAAGGAGGAAATAAAATGGCTAAAAAAGAAACAAACAACAAAGAAAACACAAAAAATAAAAAAAGTTTTTGGAAAAGTTTTAAAGCAGAACTAAAAAAAGTAACATGGCCAACACCAAAACAATTAGCAAATAATACATCAGCAGTAATAGCAATAGTTGTATTAACAGCAGTAATCGTTTTTGCATTAAATGTAACATTTGAAGCAATGAACAAACATGGTGTGGACAAGGTCAAAGAATTAATCAGCAATCAAACAAAAAATGAGACAACAGAAGAAACAACAAACGAAACAGCTGATGAAAATACTACAACAGAAGAATCAGAGAACAAAACAACAGAAACAGAAAACAATGAAGTAGTAGACCAAAACACAAGTGCAGAAAATACTGCAACAAATGAATAATAAAAGCAAAAAGGAGGCTTTATGCAATGTCTCAAAAAGATTATGATATGAATCCAAGATGGTATGTAGTACATACTTATTCAGGGTATGAAAACAAAGTCAAAACAGACCTTGAAAAAACAATAAAAAACAGAGAGTTAGAAGAATACTTCTTTGATATAATAGTTCCAATGGAAGAACAAATAGAAATCAAAGATGGAAAAAAGAAAACAAACTTAAAAAAAGTATTCCCAGGATATGTGTTAATAAAAATGATAGTAACAGAAGAAACATGGTATATCGTTAGAAACACAAGAGGAGTAACAGGTTTTGTAGGTTCTGGAACAGACCCAATACCATTAACAGACGAAGAAATCAGAAGCATGGGATTTGAAGACATTAATAGCATAAATGTAGATTACGAAGTAAATGATCAAGTCCAAATAATGAATGGAGCATTTGAAAACTTTACAGGAACTGTACAAGAAATAAACAAAGAAAAAAATAAAGTAAAAGTTCTAGTATCTATGTTTGGAAGAGAAACACCAGTAGAAGTAGAATTTTCACAAGTACAAAAAATAAAATAAAAGTCAAAAAACAAGAAGGAGGTGCCATTAAAAATGGCAGAAAAAGAAATTAGTAATATTATCAAATTACAAATAGAAGCTGGAAAGGCAACACCAGCTCCACCAGTAGGACCAGCATTAGGTTCAAGTGGTGTAAACATCATGCAATTCGTAAAAGAATTCAATGATAGAACAGCAAATCAACCAGGAATGATTATCCCAGTAGTAATTACTGTATACAAAGATAAATCTTTTGAATTTATAACAAAAGTACCACCAGTAGCAGTATTAATCAAAAAAACAATAAAAATCGAAAAAGGTTCAGGAAAACCAAACAGAGAAAAAGTTGCTAAAATAACAAAAGAGCAAGTAAAAGCAATAGCAGAACAAAAAATGCCAGACTTAAACGCAGCTTCATTAGAAACAGCAATGAGCATGGTAGAAGGAACTGCAAGAAGCATGGGAGTTGTAGTAACAGAATAATAAAAAATTATAAGTGGGAGAGTACAGAAAAATACTCGTTAGAACCAAAGGAGGTAAAAAAATGAAAAAACAAACAAAAAGATATGCAGAAAGTGCAAAATTAGTAGAAGCAGGAAAACAATATAACATAAAAGAAGCAATTGAAGTAATCGAAAAAATGCCAAAAGCAAAATTTGACGAAACTGTTGAATTGCATGTAAAATTAGGTGTAGATTCAAAACATGCAGACCAACAAGTTAGAGGTACAGTAGTACTTCCAAATGGAACAGGTAAAACACAAAAAGTTTTAGTATTTGCTAAAGGACCAAAAGCAGAAGAAGCAACAAAAGCAGGAGCAGACTTTGTTGGAGCAGAAGAATTAATACCAAAAATCCAAAATGAAAACTGGTTTGACTATGATGTAGTAGTTGCAACACCAGACATGATGGGTGTAGTAGGAAGATTAGGAAAAGTATTAGGACCAAAAGGATTAATGCCAAACCCTAAATCAGGAACAGTTACAATGGATGTAACAAAAGCAATAAATGAAATCAAATCTGGTAAAGTTGAATACAGATTAGACAAAACAAACATTATTCACTTAGGATTTGGAAAAGTATCATTTGGTACAGATAAATTAGTAGAAAACTATGAAACAATAATAAATGCAATAATAAAAGCAAAACCAGCAGCAGCAAAAGGACAATACATTAAGAGTGTAGCTGTAGCAACAACAATGGGGCCAAGCTTATTCATAGACCAAAAATAATTATAAATTAAATATGTCGCCAGAGACAGTAGGCAAAAACTTAAAAGTATATTATAAAAGGTTTATATATACAAATTAAGCAGATGCTAAGACCTACCTAGGTAACAAGAAAAAAATAACATGTAAATATATACATGCCATTCTTATTACCTATGTAGTAAAATAAGAATGGCATTTATTTATTAATATTTAAATTTTAAAGTATAAATATTAATAAATAAAATACATTATAAACTTACACAAGAAACTGGGAGGTGAAAATAAAAAATGGCAAGTGAAAAAATACTAAACCAAAAGAAAGAAGAAGTAACAAAATTAGCAAATGAAATGAAAGAATCAAAACTAATACTTCTTGCAGATTACAGAGGAATCAATGTAGAAGACGTAACAAAATTAAGAACAGATGTTAGAAATGTAAATGCAGACTATAGAGTTATAAAAAATAATATAACAAGAAGAGCATTACAAGAAGCAGGAATCGAAGGATTAGAAGAACAACTAGAAGGACCAACAGCAGTTATTTTAGGAAAAGAAGACTACTTAGAACCAGCAAAAGCAATATATAATTTTGCAAAATCTAACGACTTCTATAAAATTAAAGGTGGTGTAATTGAAGGAAAAGTAATGACAGCAGAAGAAATCATAGCAATAGCAAAATTACCTTCAAGAGAAACATTACTATCTATGCTTGCTGGAGCATTATTGGCAAATATTCAAAAATTTGCAGTTGCTCTTGATCAAGTTAGAATTCAAAAAGAATCTGGAGCTGAAACAGAAGCAGCACCAGTAGCTGAAGCACCAGCAGAAGCTTAATTAAAATAAAAATTATAAAAAGTGATAGAAAATCACAAATAAAAATTAGGAGGATTATAAAATGAGTAAAGAAGAAATGATTGAAGAAATCAAAAAAATGACAGTTGTAGAATTAGCAGATTTAGTAAAAGCAATTGAAGAAGAATTTGGAGTATCAGCAGTAGCAGCAGCTGCACCAGCAGCTGGAGCAGCAGCAGGAGCTGCAGCAGAAGAAAAAACATCATTCAATGTTGTTTTAAAAGAAGCTGGAGATCAAAAAATCAAAGTTATCAAAGTTGTAAGAGATGCAACAGGATTAGGATTAAAAGAAGCAAAAGAATTAGTAGATGGAGCACCAAAAACAGTAAAAGAAAATGTTTCAAAAGACGAAGCAGAAGAATTAAAAGCAAAATTTACAGAAGTTGGAGCTGTTATCGAACTTCAATAATCTTTATAAAGGCTAAAAGGCAGTGCAAAACTGTATTTAGCCTTTTTTATATCCTAGGAAAGTTTTTCGAACTTTCTAGGATATAAATAATAACGATGCACAGAAATTTGCTTTGCAAATTTCGCGCACGAACAAAGACGCGGACTTTAAAATGTTCTAATAAGTGCTAATGTTATTAATGTCCGCTTTTGTTCTATTATAGGAAACAATATGAAACTTTTTTGCTTTAAATATAAAAACATTACAACAAATACATATATAGGAAAGGATTAAAAGTATGAAAATAGGAATAATAGCAGCCGAACAAGAGGAATTTGAATCAATACTAGAAGAGATGAAAGAAGAAGACAGAAAAGAAATATATGAATTAACATTTGTAAAAGGTAAAATAAAAGAAAAAACATGTATATTAGTAAAAGGAGGAGTAGGAAAAGTAAATGCAGCAAGAGCCACACAAATCCTAATAGATAACTTCAAACCAGATTACATAATAAATGTAGGAGTAGCAGGAGGATTAAATCCTATGTTAAATATAGGAGATATAGTAATAGGAGAAACTCTTGTACAACATGACTTTGACATTACAGCATTTGGACATACAAAAGGATATATACCAGGGGTAGGAGATAAAATATATTCAGACGAATACCTAATAAACAAAATAGAAGAAGCAATAGGAAATCAAGAAGAAAGAGTATATAATTATGAAAAAGGTGTAATAGCATCAGGAGATATATTTTGCACAGAAATACCAATGAGAGACAAAATATATGCTAAATTTAATGCAGAATGTGTAGAAATGGAAGGAGCAGCAATCGCACAAGTATGCTCATTATGCAATGTACCATTTATAGTAATAAGAAGTATATCAGATACTCCAAATGGAAAAAACGAAGTAACATACCAACAATTTATAGAATTAGCATCAAAAAGATGTGCAAACATTTTAAAAGAATTTTTAAAGGAATTGTAATGAATTAAGGACAGCTGATATTAGGGACAGGAGCTGATGCTTTTAGGGACAGTGCTTTTGGGGACGGAGGAATAAAAACATTGCCTCTAGGTAATGTTTTTTTGCTCCGTCCCCAAAAGCACTGTCCCTAAAAGCATCAGCTTCCCGTCTCCAAAAAACTTATTTATAAAAATTTTCTAAAAACTATTGAATAAAAAATAAAAATTAGTATATAATCTATATGCGGACAACGTTTAAGGCAAAACAAAATAAAAAAATAAGGAGTGATTTTTTATGGACAGAAAAGTAAGAGTAGTTCAATATGGAACTGGAAAGATGAGTATATACACAATGAGATATGTGTATGAAAAAGGAGCAGAAATAGTAGGAGCAGTAGACGTAAATCCAGCAGTAATAGGAAAAGACATAGGAGAGATTATAGGAACAGAAAATAAAGGAATAAAAGTAGTAGCAATTGACAAAGCAGAAGAAATGTTAAAAGAAACAAAACCAGATATAGTAATAGTAACAACAATGAGTTTATTCTCAGATGTAGAAGAAGCATTAATGTTATGTGCAAAATTAGGAATTAACGCAATAACAACATGTGAAGAAGCATTTTTCCCAATGAATTCAAACCCAACAGCAACTAAAAAGATAGATGAAATAGCAAAACAAACAGGATGCACAATAACAGGAAGTGGATATCAAGACATCTATTGGGGACAATTAATATCAAGTATAGCAGGATCAACACATAAAATAACAAAAATAAAAGGAAGTTCAAGCTATAATGTTGAAGATTATGGAATAGCATTAGCAAAAGCACATGGAGCAGGACTAACATTAGAAGAATTTGACAAACAAGTAGCATCAGTAGATAGAATATCAGATGAAGAAAGACAAGAGTTAATAAATAGTGGAAAATATTTACCATCATATATGTGGAATGTAAATGGATGGTTATGTGCAAAATTAGGATTAACAGTAAAATCTCAAACACAAAAAACAGTTCCACAAACATACAAAGAAGATATTGAATCATCAACATTAGGAACAACAGTTAAAGCAGGACAAGCAACAGGAATGAGTGCAATAGTTACAACAGAGACAGAAGAAGGAATAACAATAGAAAGTGAATGTATAGGAAAAGTATATGCACCAGATGAATTTGATAAAAATGAATGGACAGTAGAAGGAGAACCAAACACAACATTAGTAATAAACAGACCATCAACAGTTGAATTAACTTGTGCAAGTATAGTAAACAGAATTCCAGATGTTATAAATTCAAAACCTGGATATGTCCCAACAGAAGAATTTGGAGAATTAAATTACAGAACAAAACCACTTAATGAATATGTAAAATAAGTAATAATTTATAGATAATACAAGTTAGTTAAAACAAAAATATTTATTCAAAATTATTAAATATTTACTTATATCTCTAAATTTTTCCAAAATTCGACAAAAAAGAAATGCAAAAAAGCCTTGATTTTAAGGCTTTTTTGTGTTATACTATACACAGTTGGTAAAAAAAGATAAGAGAGGTGAAAAAAACTTAAAGGAAACCTTAAGTAAGATTATGGAAAATAAAGAAGGAATTATGTCTTTTATAAAACAATTATTTAGTAATGCAAAAGCAAATGAAGAAGAAAATATAGAGAAAATGGAAAATATAGATGAAGAAACAAAAAAAGAATTAGAAAAATCAAATAAACATATTAATGAGATGATGGAAAAATATAAGATTGAAAATTTTGAAACAGCACAAAAAGAAAAAATACCAAAAGTAAAAAAAGTAAATATTATAAATAAAGAGAATCATCAAAAAACAGAGCAAACAATAGAAATAGAGCAAGATGGAGAAGAAAGAGAGTAATTATAAAAAGTAAGGAGTGTGTATTAACATGGCAAATTCAGATAATACTACTGCTTTAGCTGAAAATAAAGTACTTATACTATATCTATTAAATCAAATATCAAATGGAATAATAGAAAACGGATTATATAAAATTGTAACATCAATAAATAATGTAAACTATTTCTTTTTTAAGCAAGTATTAACAGATTTAATAGAAACAAAGCTAGTAGGAGAAATAACAAAAGACGAAGATGAAACAGTTATAAAAATAACATCTGAAGGAAAAAATGCATTATCTCTTACACAAGATGTACTACCAGGAATAATAAAATTAAAAGCAGATAACATATTTAAAGAAGAATTATCTTCAATAGCAGAAGAAACATCTGTAACAGCAGAATTTATTCCAAAAAATGAAAATGATTATACCATAAAATGCAAAATAGTAGAAAATAATGAAACAATATTCGAGGTAAGAACAGTTGCAGGATCTAGGGAAAGAGCGAAAAGAATTGTAGAAAACTGGAATTCAAATGCAGCCAAGATTTATCCTCAAATTTTAGATATTTTATTAAAAGATAAAAAAGATTAGCTTTTCAATAGCTAATCTTTTTTGAAATAAAAAAAGCTATTTATCATTAAAATAGCTTTCAACATAAATGGTAGCGAAGATGTGATTCGAACACATGACCCTTCGGGTATGAACCGAATGCTCTAGCCAACTGAGCTACTTCGC
>CAKPOI010000040.1 GCA_934169775.1 uncultured Clostridia bacterium | reverse complement strand
TTAAGTAAAAAAGCAATCGAGAAAAAAGGTACAATCCTAAAACTAAATTTCATCTATGTATTTTTGAGTGTGCTATACAGCATATTCAACAAGTCTAAAAAAATTAAAAAATTTCATAAAAAGACTTGCAAAATAAAAAAAATTATAGTATAATGCAAAAGTACTAAGAAAAAGTTAATAATTTTCTGGTGATGATGATACTTAGGGAAATACCTGTTCCCATCCCGAACACAGAAGTCAAGCCTAAGTGTGCTGAAAATACTTGCGGGTTACCCTGCTGGAAAGATAAGTTGTTGCCAGATTTAATATATATTCCTCTTTAGCTCAGTTGGTAGAGCGCTCGGCTGTCGAGCAAGTCGCAAGACTAAAAAGTTAGCAGCTCTATATGGAAACATATAGATGAAAAAGGTGGCTAAGTCGGTGAAACTCTTAACAGGTAATGCTGAAGACAATACCGAGCAAGGCAAAAGCTATGTGTAGAGACTTTACACCACCTACCTAAGTCAACAGATATGGTAAAGATAAAGTCCAGACTACAAATTATATAAAATATAATGCTAGTGAAAATTAGTGTAGTGCAGTAACCGATAGGTCGTTGGTTCGAGTCCAACAAGAGGAGCCATAAGAAAACTTGAAAGCTAACGAATCTTGAAAGATAAATTCGTTAGCTTTCAAGTTTTTTTTGCATATAACCCCAAAAGAACGGATGTGAAAATCTATGATAAAAATATGTGACATATGTAATAAAAAATTTGAAACCAAAAGCCATAGTAGAATATATTGCTATGATTGCAGCGGAGAATCCAGCAGGAGCAAAAATGAAACAAGAAAACATCAAAAAACTATTCTAAGAAGGAGTATGAAAATCCAAGCAATAAAATTACTTGGAGGAAAATGTTCAATATGTGGGTATAATAAATGTGTTGATGCATTAGAATTTCATCACACAAATCCTGAAATAAAAGAATTTAAATTAGGATCAGGAAATACAATGTCATGGAAAGAATACAAAAATGAAGCATTAAAATGTATATTAGTATGTTCTAACTGTCATAAAGAAATTCATAATAAATTAGGATATACATTATATTAAAAAATACAAAAGGAGCGAAATAAAATGTTAAAAAACAAATATAATATGACACAAGAACAAAATATATTTTTAGCAAAAAGAAACATAATAGATGTAATATGGAAAAGTGCATTACTTGAAGGAATACCAGTCACATTTCCAGAAACGCAAACAATATACGAAGGAGGAAATGTTGCACATTTAGGAATAGACCAATTACAAATAATAAACAATTTAAAACATGCATGGAGATTTTGTTTAGCAACAATAAATGATAAGATAGATAATAACTATATATCAAGCATACATGCATTAATAGGAAATAACTTAGTAGAAAATCCAGGAAAAATGAGAATATATGATGTAAGCATGGGAGGAACCAAATGGAAACCAGAGCTACCAACAAAAGAAAGCTTAGAAAAGATAATAGGAAACTACAATAAATCAGAAATAACTACAGACAGTATAATCACATTAATGTGTAAAATAATGAAATTACAATTTTTCAATGATGGAAATAAAAGAACAGCTATGCTAGTAGCAAATCATGAACTAATAAAAAATGGAAAAGGAATAATTTCAATAGCCGAAGAATATAAAGAAGAATTTGGGGAGAAACTAATTTCATATTATGAAAACGATGAAAAAATAGAAGAATTAAAAAATTTTATATATACTAATTGTTTAGATGGAATAAAAGAATAGTATGGAAAGGAAAAGTGATAAAAATGAAGCAAAACATAATAATAGGAGGAGCATGGCCATATGCAAACAGTTCATTACACTTAGGGCACATAGCAGGGCTAATATCTGGAGATGTATTAGCAAGATACTATAGACTAAAAGGAGACAACGTATTATATGTATCAGGCTCAGACACGCATGGAACACCAATAACAGAAAGAGCAAGAAAAGAAGGAATAGAACCAAAAGAAATAGCACAAAAATATCATGAAGAATTCACAGAAATGTTCAACAAATTAAACTTCTCATATGACCTATACAGCAAAACATATGATCCATATCATGAAGAAAAAGTAAAAGAGCTATTTTTAAAATTATACAAAAATGGATATATATACGAAAAAATAGAAGAACAAGCATATTGCGAAAAATGCGAAAAATTCTTACAAGACAGAGATATAAAATTAATATGTCCAGAATGTGGAGAAGAAACAAAAGGAGATCAATGTGACAACTGTTTACATGTACCAACAACAGAAGAATTACTAGAAGGAAATTGTATAGTATGTGGATCAAAACTTGTAAAAAGAAATAACAAAGTATTATATTTAAAATTATCAGCATTCCAAAAAGAAATAGAAGAACACACAAAAGAAGTAGAAAACACATGGAGAATAAATGCAAGAAACGAAACATGGAAATACTTAAAACAGGGATTAAAAGACAGAGCAGTAACAAGAGACTTAAATTGGGGAATAGAAATACCATTACCAGGATATGAAGATAAAAGAATGTATGTATGGATTGATGCAGTATTAGGATATTTAACAGATACAATGAAACTATGTGAAGAAAAAGGAATGGATTGGCAAGACTTCTGGAAAGAAGGGAAAAACAACAAAATATATATGTGCCATGGAAAAGACAACATAGTATTTCATAGTATAATATTAAATGCATTACTTTTAGGACAAAAAGAAAACTATCATTTAGTAGACACAATAGTATCTGCAGAATACTTAAATTTTAATGACCAAAAATTCTCAAAAAGTAAAGGAATAGGAATGACAGCACTAGAAGCATGCGATTTGTATGATTCAGACTCTATAAGATATCATTTAATATCTAATGGACCAGAAAGAAAAGACACAAACTTTACAATAGAAGATTTTAAAACTGTTCATAATACAGAAATTTTAAACAAATTCGGAAATTTAGTAAACAGAACATTAAATTTTAAAGACTTAGAAGAAATACCAGAAGGAAAAATAGACAGCGAAATAGAAAATCTAATAAAAGAAACATATAAAAAAGCAGGAGAAAATATCGAAAACTTAGAATTTAAAGCAGCAGTACAAAACATAATGGACTTAGTAGAAGCAGGAAACAAATATTATGATACAAGCAAACCATGGGTAGCAAAAAAAGAAAACATAGAAGAATTTAACAACATTATTTACACATGTTCAGTAATAATAGCAAACCTATCAAACTTATTTGAACCAATCATGCCTACAGCAAGCCAAAAAATAAGAGAATATCTAAATATACAAAATAAAAGTTGGGAATATATTACAATACCTGAGGGACTAAAACTAGACAAAATAGAACCATTATTTGAAAGAATGAAATAGAGGTAAAAAATGTCACAAATAACAAAAAATGCACTAGCAGCTTCATTAAAGAAGCTGCTTTCTAAAAAAGAACTATCAAAAATAACAATAACAAATATCACAGAAGAATGTGGAGTAAATAGACAAACATTCTACTATCATTTTAAAGATATATATGATTTATTAGAATGGATATTTACAAATGAAGTCATAGAAGAGATAGATAACGAAAAAGAAGAAGACTGGCAACAAAAATTTATTTACATATTTGAATATGTAATAAAAAATAAAGAATTAATAAAAAACATATACAGCTCTGGAAGCAAAGAATATTTTTTAAAATTTGTATATAAACAAACAAATTTGTTAATAATAAATTTTATAGAAAAAGAATATAAAGACAAAAAAATTAAAGATGAAAATAAAAAGTTTATTGCAAATTTTTATAAATATGGATTTGTGGGAGTTATGGAAGAGTGGATAGAAAATGGAATGAAAGAAAATCCAGAAAAAATAGTTTCAAAACTAAATGATATAATAGAAGGGGATATTGGAAGGGCATTAGAAAAACTAAGTGAGGCAAATGTATAAATAATAAAATAGAGTATTAATAATAGTTACTTAGCATAACATTTAAAAATATATAAATAATAGAAGTGGAGATTAATATATAGGCATCTATAATAATATTTTAAAACCTACATCTTTGAAAACACTCATATAGAAAAATTTAGACAAAATTTAGCAAATGTATAAAAATTGTACATTTGCTAAAATTTGTTTATTGCAAATCTAAAAAAACATTTCTATAATAATTGCAATAACAAAGGAGGAATTAATATGTATTATAGTAATGGAAATTATGAAGCATTCGCAAGACCAAGAAAGCCAGAAGGAGTAGACGAAAAATCAGCTTATTTAGTAGGAGCAGGACTAGCATCACTAGCAGCTGCATGTTTTTTAGTAAGAGATGGACAAATGAAAGGAGAAAACATCCATATCTTAGAAGAACAAAAATTACCAGGAGGAGCATGTGACGGAATAAACGATCCACAAAAAGGATTTATAATTCGTGGTGGAAGAGAAATGGAAAACCATTTTGAATGCTTATGGGACTTATTCCATTCAATCCCATCATTAGAAACAGAGGGAGCATCAGTATTAGACGAATACTATTGGCTAAACAAAAAAGACCCAAATTATTCATTAATGAGAGCAACTATAAACAGAGGAGAAGATGCACATACAGATGGAAAATTTGGACTTTCTGAAAAAGCATCAATGGAAATAATAAAACTATTCATGACTAAAGACGAAGACTTATATGACAAAAAAATAACAGATGTATTTACAGACGAATTTTTTGAATCAAATTTCTGGTTATACTGGAGAACAATGTTTGCATTTGAAGATTGGCATAGTGCATTAGAAATGAAATTATATATTCAAAGATTTATCCATCACATTGGAGGATTACCAGACTTTTCAGCATTAAAATTTACAAAATATAATCAATATGAATCACTAATAATGCCAATGGTAAAATATCTAGAAAACCATGGAGTTCAATTCCAATATGACACAAAAGTAACAAATGTATTATTTGATATTGATGGAAAAAAGAAAACAGCAAAACAAATAATTTGTATACATGAAGGAAAAGAAGAAACAATTGATTTAACAGTTAATGATTTAGTATTTGTAACAAATGGAAGCTGCACAGAAAAATCAATGTTAGGAGACCAAGACAAAGCACCAGACTTAACTATTGAAAATGGTGAAGGAGCATGTTGGGAACTATGGAGAAAAATAGCTAGACAAAGTGAAGAATTTGGACATCCAGATAAATTCTGTATGGATATAGCAAAAACAAACTGGGAATCTGCAACAGTAACAACATTAGACGATAGAATTCCACCATATATAGAAAAAATTTGTAAAAGAGATCCATTTAGTGGTAGAGTAGTAACAGGAGGAATAGTATCTGTAAAAGATTCAAACTGGTTAATGAGCTGGACAATAAACAGACAACCACATTTCAAAAATCAACCAAAAGACCAATTAGTAGTATGGGTTTATGGATTATTTACAAATAAACCAGGAAATTATATCAAAAAACCAATGAGGGAATGTACAGGAAAAGAGATAACAGAAGAATGGCTATATCATTTAGGAGTGCCAGAAGATCAAATAGAAGAATTAGCAACTAATTCTGCAAGATGTATACCATGTATGATGCCATATATAACAGCATTTTTTATGCCTAGAACAACAGGAGATAGACCAAAAGTAGTACCAGAAGGAAGTAGAAACTTTGCATTTTTAGGACAATTTGCAGACACAGTTAGAGATACAGTATTTACAACAGAATATTCAGTAAGAACAGCAATGGAAGCGGTATATACACTATTAGATATAGATAGAGGAGTGCCAGAAGTATTTGGATCATGTTATGATGTACGAGTGCTATTAGATTCAACATCAAAAATGATGGACGGCAAAAAATTAAGTGATATAAAATTACCTTTTGCAACAGAAATGGTAGCAAAAAAAGGACTAAAAAAGATAGAAGGCACAGTTATAGAAGACTTACTAAAAAGATATAATTTAATATAAAATAAAGCGGACATTAATTACATTATTACTTATTTATAATATATAAAAAGAGGAGCAGAAAAAATTCTGTTCCTTTTTAACATATAAAGTAGTCTACTCTAAATACAGTTCAAGTCCTAAATATAAAGAAAAAATATCATTAATCTGATTGTTGACAATTGTAAACAATTGTAGTATAATGAAAAAAATAAAAAATAATGTCGAACGAAGGTGGTTAAGTATGTCTGAAAAGAAACTTAAAATATCAGCCAAAAAATATAATGGTGATACTGCTGTTGTATCAGCAAGGCTTCCAAGCGACTTAATAAGAGAAATAGATGAAATATGTGAAACAACAGGAAGAAATAGAAATGAAATAATACAATTATGCCTTGAATTCGCAGTTGAAAATATAGAAATAGAAAAGTAAGAGGAAGGTTTGAAAGAATTCAAAAACTTTCATTACTATATATACATTTTAGAAAAATAGAAAATAATATGAAACTTTTTAGCTTCGCGAAAATATTTTATTTTCAAAGGAAAGGAATGATATTTATAATGAAAATATTTGATGTGATAAAATATGAAGGAGACAACAGCACATTTGTGTGGAAACATCCATGTGAAGACTTTAATTGCCTATCACAACTTATTGTTCATGAAAATCAAGAAGCAGTATTTTTTATGAATGGGCAAGCATTAGATTTATTTGGACCAGGAAGATACACACTAAAAACACAAAACATACCAATAATAGGAAAAATACTAAATCTAGCAACAGGAGGACTAAATCCATTTCATTGTGAAATATATTTCATAAACAAAAGTGAACAAATGGCAATAAAATGGGGAACTGATTCAAGAATACAATTTATAGAACCAACATATAAATTTCCATTATCAATAGGAGCATCTGGAGAAATGAGCTTACAAGTAAAAGACAGCAAAAAATTATTAGTAAAACTTGTAGGAACTGAAAGCAGTTTATCACAACAAAATTTAGTAACATATTTCCGTTCTTTTTTAATGACAAAAGTAAAAACATATATGGCACAAATCATCAAATCAGAAAGTATAAATATTTTTGAAATAGACGAAAAGCTAAATCAATTCTCAATAGAAATAAAAAAACTATTACTTCCAGATTTTGAGGACTATGGCATAACACTAAAAAAATTCTTAGTAAATAGGGTAATGAAGCCAGATGGAGAGATGCAATATGAAAAATTCAAAGAATTGCATTTCCGTCAATATGCAGATATTGCAGAAGCAAAAATAAAACAACAAACAGAAATAATAAATGCAGAAACAGAAGCACAGAAAAAAGTAATTGACTCAAAAGCAAAAGCAACAAAAAGATTGCAAGAAGGATATACATATCAACAAGAAAAAGGCTTTAATGTTGCAGAAAAAATCGCAGAAAATGAAGCAGTTGGAGAATTTAATAATATGGGAATAGGAATAGGCACGATGGCAGGAGTAGGAGGAGCAGTAGGAAACATGATAGGAGGAATGATGACTGAAACTGTAAAATCTACAACAACCACTCAATCTAATAATAAACAAACAGGAAATTTCTGTGAAAACTGTGGAGCACAAATACATGAAGAAGCAGAATTTTGCGAAGAATGTGGAGCAAAAGTTGTCAAATCAAGTAAAGTTTGTACTAACTGTGGATACAAATTTGAGAGAAATAGCAAATTCTGCCCAAAATGTGGAAAGAAAAGAGAGTGATTTACATGATATATATTGTTATATTTTTAATAATATTAGCTTTAAGTATTATAACATATTTTATACTAAAAAAAGCATCAAAAATAGATAATGAAATAGAAACAAAAGCATTTGCAATAAGAGAACTTACAGCAAAAGCAGAATATTTAATGGAAAAAACAGATTCAATTGAAATAAAAGAAATATGTCAAAAAGTATATGAAAGCTTAAGATATAGTGACACGATGAGTAAAAATAATTTGAAAGAAATTAATGAACAAATCCAAAGAGAATTTGCCTCATTTGAAGATGCAGTAAATAATGATGACACAGAATTAGCAAAAAATATTTCAAAACAATTAATATCTCTTATAGAAAAAAGAAACATACAATGCAAAATGACAAAAAATAGTAAAATTTTTAAGGTAATATAATGATTTTTATAGAGGAAAATCTCTAAAAAATAAAATTTTGAAAATAAAGAGGGGGAAAATGAATATGGAAACGACTAAAAATAAGTCTGTAGTATGTTCAAATTGTGGTGGACAAATAGATGTAAACACATCTGAAGAAAATGTAGAATGTCCATTTTGTGGCACAAAATATGAAGTGTCAGATTTACTAAAAGAAAGTGATGCAGTAAAAATTCAAAAAATGAAAAGCAAAGTAGAACAAGAAAAATTAAAACATGAAATTGAAAAAAACAAAAATCAAGAAGAAAAAGAAGAAGTTGCAAAATTTAAAAAAAGTAAATTTAGTAAAATATTATTAATCTTTTTTGCAATTGCTGTATTACTTTTCTTTATAGGAAATGGAGTTTTTGCTAAAATTTTAACATTTTCACAAGCAGCTTTATTTATTGTATCATGGCTAATGGGATCAAAAATAATAAAAGAACCAATAAAAGGGTTGCATACAATTTTAGCAATTATAGCATTTGTATTAATAATACCATTTTTTGTATGTGATACACAAAATACATCATCAAGAACAGAAAAAATCGTATGGAAAGACATAGTAATGAATGAAGTATTACCAGAACCAAAAAGCAAAAAAGGAAAAATTATAACAAATAGTGATAAAAGCTTAAGCGTTTATATTTCTAATTCTACGAAAGAAGCATATAGCAAATATGCAGAAGCATGTCAAGAAAAAGGATTTAATGTGGAATCAGAAAAAGGCACAAATTCATATGATGCATACAATTCAGAAGGTTACAAATTAAGACTATATTATACAGAAACAAGCAAAGAGTATAATATATCTTTAGATGCACCAATACAAATGAAAGAAAACGCTTGGATAGCAACACCACTTTCAAAATTAGTACCAGAACCACAATCAAAAACAGGAAAAGTAGAATCAAACAGTGAAAAATATTTTACATATTATGCTGGAAAAACCTCAAAAGAGGAATATTCAACATATGCAAACTCAGTTTTAAATGCCGGATTTTCTAAGGATTATTCAAGCGGAGAAAAATATTTTTATGGAACAAATCCAGAAGGATATAAAATTGATGTTAGATATCAAGGAAATAACATCATGAGAATTAGTATAACAGCACCAGATAACAAAAAAGAATCAAATACATCAACATCTTCAAACACAACATCAAAAACAACAGAAGAAAACAAAGTGGAAACGGAAAAAGCAACAAATAGTACACAAACAACAGAAGAATCAAACAAAACAAATACAACAAATACTGAAACAAAAACAACTGCACATACAGGACTTAGTAAAGAATTTAAAGAAGCAATGGACAGTTATGAAGCATTTGTAGATGAATATATAGCATTTATGAAAAAATATTCAGACTCTAATGGAACAGACATGAGCTTAATAGCAGATTATACAAAATATATGACAAAATTAGATGATGCAACCAAAAAATTTGAAAAATGGAATGATAACAATATGAATGCAGAAGAATCAGCTTATTATATACAAGTTCAAACAAGAGTAAACAAAAAACTACTTGAAGCAGCACAATAAAAACAAAAATTAATAAGTTAATATAATAAAAATGACTTTAATAATTAATTGTTATTAAAGTCATTTTTTATTCCTTTAATAAGGCACAGATTTGATTTGACAAGAATTAATTTTTGACATTTTATCATTTAGAATAAATATTCAAATCAATTAAAAAAACAGGAATACCGCTAGAATAAGGAGCTATATCATATTGTTGATAAAAAATGGCAATAGAATTATCAACCAAATAAAAATGCTCAAAATCAAAGTTTTCAATAACCAAAGAAGCATAATTTTCAAAATAAAAATTAGAGCCATCAGCAATTTGAGTATCAATTTGGTGTAAAATTTCTTTCAAAAGTAAAAGAAAAGAAGAACAATCATGGTTAAGAAAAGTACATAAAGGAATAAGATTACCAGATTTCATATTCCAAGTTTGAGAAATTCTTTCTGTACTTCCATGAGCACCACCTGTAAACATATAAACATCTGAAAAAAGACTTATAATAGAATCTTTATTATATGTAATAGTATAATTAGAAACTAATTCATAATTAAAAAAAGGAAAATTATTTTTTTCATTATAGTCAAAAACTTGTTTAGCATTTTCAAACAAATCTTTTTCAGCATAAAGCTTTAATTCAATAGCTTTCATCTGATAAAAATGATTAAATTTTTGAATAGCAAAAGAATAAGACTTACTAACAATTTTTGGATATTCAATATTATACTTTAAAATTAAATGATTTTTATAATACAAATTTTTTTCCAAAACATTTTTTTCAATATTAAACATATCATCACCTAATTATAATATATGTAAAAAAAGCGATATCTTGACACAAAAAAATAAGTTATATATAATGTAAAAAACGAAAGGAAAGTGATAAAATGAAACAACCAGAAAGCCTAAAAAAAGGAGATACAATAGGTATATGTGCACCATCTGGAGGAATAACAAAGCCAGAAAAAATAAAAGAATTAGAAGAAGCAGAAAAACAACTAAAAGAAATGGGATATAGAATAATAGAAACAAAAAGTGTAAGAAAAGAAGAAAAAGGAAGAAGCAACACAGCCAAAAAAAGAGCTGAAGAATTTATGGAATTACTAAAAAATAAAGAAGTAAAATTAATAATCTTTGCAACAGGAGGAGACTACTTAATGGAAATGTTAGACTATTTAGACTTAGAAGAAATAAAAAAAATAGAGCCAAAATGGATGCAAGGATATTCAGACATAACAACATTAGAATTTATATTCAACACAATATTAGAAATTCCATCAATATACTGTGATGCAATAAAAAGTTATGCAATGAGACCACTCTACAAAAACTTAGAGGACGCATTAAAAATAGCATCAGGAGAAAAAGTAACACAAAATTCATTTACAAAATGTGAAAAAGGAGAATTTAACAACATAAACGATGTTTTTGGGGCCGAACTCAATGCTTTTGGGGCCGAACTTAATGCTTTTGGGGACGGAGCAAAAAAGCATCAACAAGAGCTTAATGCTTTTGGGGACGGACTCAAAAAGCATCAACAAGAGCTTAATGTCTCTAAGGACGAAGAACCATACCAAAAACCAAACGAAAAAAGTTATAACCTAACAGAAAAAGTTGAATGGAAAAACATAAATAATGAACCCAAAATTGAAATGCAAGGAAGAATGATAGGAGGATGTTTAGACTGCATAAAAATATTTTTTGGAACAAAATATGATAACATAAAAAACTATATAAATAAATACCAAAAAGATGGAATTATATGGTATTTAGAATGCTTTGAAATGAACAGCCCTGAATTAACAAGAATATTGTGGCAAATGAAAAATGCAGGATATTTTAACAACATAAATGGAATCATTTTTGGTAGATCATTGGTATTCAGAAAAGATTATGATACAAGCTTTATGGAAGCTGTAAAACAAGCAATTGGTGATTTAAACATACCAATAATATATGATGCAGATATAGGACATGTTGCACCACAATTAGCAATTGTAAATGGTGCAATAATGAAAATCACTTCAGAAGCCGGAAAAGGCAAAATTGAATTTAGCAAATAACACATAAAATCTTAATAAACGACATAAATTTCTATATATACTTTTCAAATTTTAACAATAATTCAAGATTTAACAAACACTGTCAATAGTTTTTGAAAATGTCTCAAAAATTTTTAAACATTAGCACTAAAATTTTAAGAATTAGTGCTAGTGTT
>CAKPOI010000039.1 GCA_934169775.1 uncultured Clostridia bacterium | reverse complement strand
ATGAGAGAAAAATACATATTAGATCAAAATGCAACAGAAGCTGCTGGATATGATAAGGGCTTAAAAAAAGGCATTGAAGAAGGACTTAAAAAAGGACATGAAAAAGGCGTTGAAGAAGGACTTAAAAAAGGACATGAAAAAGGCGTTGCAGAAGGTATTAAAGAGGGTAAAAAAGAAATTGCTAAAAAAATGCTAGAAGAAAAAATATCTATTGAAGTAATAGAAAAAATTACTAATATAAGCAAAGAAGAATTAAAAAAAATGCAACAAAAATAATTCAGATAAAAATAATTTGAAATATAACATGTAAAAAGCAAATCGTTTTCTTTTTAGAAATTTGATTTGCTTTTTTATTTATTATAACAAATTCATATTACAGACTATACTCCTAATCTATTTACCACTTGTACTCGTTTGATTATTAGAATCTGTATGTTCTTCAACTTCTTTACTAACAGCTGATTGGCTATCAGTAGCACTAGCATTTTCCTTTTTCTCAACTTTGTCAGTCATCATAATAAATTTAACAGTACCTTGAGCACTACCATCTTTACCGGAAAATTGATTATACTCATTAGCTAAATCTTGCATCTTTTCTAATCTTGCCTCAAAATCTTTAACTTTATTATTAACTAAATCAGTCAATTTGCTAACACCATCTCTATTAAATTGTTCAATACCAGATTTCAATTCTGAACTTCCACTAGCCAATTCTGATGTACCTTCTGATAATTGAGTACTTGCTTGTGACAATTGTTCACCTGAAGTTGATAAAGTATTTACACCATCTTTAATTTGAGCTGAACCAGATTTTAAAGTAGAACTTCCTTGTTTTAAACTTTCTGTTCCAGTATATAATTGTTTAGCACCTGTTGCTAATTTTGTATCAACAGAATTTTGTAAAGTTGTTGTACCTTCTGCTATTTGATCAAATCCACTTGATATAGCTGATATTCCTTGGTCAAATTGAGCACTACTTTGTGTTTTCATATTTTGCATATTAGCTTTTACACCATCTTTATTGTTATTAATACCATCTATAGTTGCTGTTTCTTTAGTTGTAGCTTGCTTTACAGCAGTATCTATACCAGCATCAATTTTAGTTGTATCCATATTTGCCAATACTTTATTTATAGCAGCTTTTTGAGCCTCTGTAAATTGTAAATTTTCATTATCCAAAACTTGTTTCATTCCTGTTTTAACACTATTTACACTACCATTTACACTTTGTTTTATACCTGTACCTAAGCTCTCATTTCCTTTTTCTACAACTTTTTTAATTCCAGCAGTTTCTGTATCTTTGCCTTGAATTAATTGATCTATACCACTTATTAAAGTTTCTTTACTTGTTTTTAATGTTTTAACAGCTTGAGCTTTTCCTTGTGTAACACCTTTATTTAAAGTTGATATACCTGTACTTAATTCACTAACACCTCTATTAATTGAACTTGCACCATTTTTTAATGTAGAAACACCATTATCTAATGTTTGAATTCCACTATCTATTTTTCCATAATTTTCATTTACAGTATTAACGCCTTGTGTATATGTTTTAACAGCATCAGAAAATTCATTTGTTTTACTGTTTAAAGTATTAGCACCATCATTTAAAGTAGTAGCACCACTAACAATTTGATTACTTGCATTTTGTAAAGAATTCATTTGGTTATATAATTCATCTAACTTATCTAAATTTGAAACATCAGTATCTTCCAAAATTTTTGGAGTTACATATGAATAAATATTACCCATTTCAAAATCTGTAGTTTCTAATGTTATTGTAACACTTTCTGGAATTTCTATATCTGTGTCAGAATCTTTTAATCCTAAATTTTGTTTCATACCTGGTAAAGCCATACCAACAATCATAGTATTTTTACCATTATCAACAACTTTTCCTGAAGATATTGTTATATTACTAGCTTTTGTATTATCAATAATTGTTCCTAACATTACAACAAAAGGTGTATACATCTTTTCTGTTTTACCATTAATATTAACTTGATGTTCATCTTTATTTGTATAATCAATTGTAATTTCAACTTTTCCAGATTTTCCTGCAATATCATCTGCTGATATTTCATTTCCATCTAATTTATAAGTAATTTTGCAATCAACTGGCAATTTTTTATTAGTATTTCCTTTATAATATACATCTTCATTATTTGCTTTCCAAACCATTTTGTCACCATCTTTTGAATATGTTTTATCATCATTTACATTTTCTATATCTGTTAAAATACTAGAATCTATTAAATTCTCACTATTATCTGTATTTTTTAAATGACTATTTACTATAGTTTGATAGCTTTCACCATTACTTTTCATTTTTGTATAAACTGTTTCATCTTTTGTATAACCTAATACTGGTAAAGTTTGCATACCTAATATTGTTAAAATTACACCACTTGCAATTATTTTATTTTTCATTTCTATTCACAACCTTTCTTAAATTTAAAATTCTAAACGACATTTAACGACGTCAAAATTGTAATTATTTCCTTACAAGTCCTTTTGTGGTTTTGCAAATAATCTTATCACAAAGAATTAGGCACGCAGGTAAAATAGTAAGCACAACCACCATACTAATAATAGCCCCTCTAGAAATAAGAGTACAAATAGAGCCAATCATCTCGATATTAGAGAACAAGCTAACTCCGCAAGTCGCAGCAAAGAAGCAGAAAGCACTAACAATAACAGACTTAATAGAATCTTGTAAAGACAACCTCATAGCCTCTTTAGGAGCCTCACCATTTTTCCTATTTTGCACATACTTATTAGTCATCAAAATCGCATAATCTACAGTAGCACCAAGTTGAATAGTACCAATAACAATAGAAGCAATAAATGGAATAACAGTACCTGTGTAGCTTGTAAAAGACATATTTGCAAAAATAGCAAACTCAATAACAGCAATCAAAATTACTGGTAAAGAAATTGACTTAAACACAAATATCATAATTACAAAAATAACTACAGCAGAAGCCACATTTACACTATTAAAATCATGATCTGCAATCTTAACTAAGTCATTCATTAAAGGTCCCTCACCTGCCATAATAGCATTCTCGTCATATTTGCTAACAATTTCATTAACCTTTTGAATCAAAGCTGTTGACTCATCTGTTGCATTTTCATAAGTAGAGTTAATAATTAATAATTGATATTTATCATTTTCAAAAATAGACAATATATCATCTGGAATCATATCTTTAGAAACAGAATCACCTAAGATTTCTGGTAAACCTATAACTCCATCAACGCCATCCAAATTTTTAATTTCATCTATCATTTGTTTAGCAGTATCTGTTTTCATATCTTTGTTAACTAATACCATTTGAGTTGAAACCATATTGAATTTTTCTTGTAATTCTTTATTTGCTGAAACACTTTGTAAACTATCTGGCAAAGATTTATTTAAATTATAATAAACTTTTACATTATTATTTCCATATATAGCTGGAGCTAATAACAATAAAAATACTACTATCATTGCTTTATAATGATTTACAACAAAATTGCTAAACTTTTTAAATTCTGGTAAAAGTTCTTTATGTTTTGTTTTTTCTATAACTTTATCAAATACTAATAGTAAAGATGGTAATAATGTAACTGTTGTAATAACACCAATTAAAACACCTTTAGCCATTACCAAACCAATATCTGTACCCAATGTTAAGCTCATTGTACATAAAGCTAAAAATCCAGCAATTGTAGTTGTAGAACTTCCAACAATTGAAACCAAAGTTTCCTTTATAGCTGTTGCCATTGCCTTATTTTTATCACCTTGAGCTGCTTTTTGTCTTTGATAACTATGATACAAAAATATTGAAAAGTCCATTGTTACACCTAGCTGTAAAACTGTTGCAATCGCTTTAGTTATATATGATATTTGACCTAATACAATATTTGTACCCATATTATATAAAATTGCAATTCCTATACCACTTAAAATAATTAATGGAACACCATAAGAATCTAAAGCAATCATTAAAACTATAAGACAAAATATTGAAGCTACAACAACATAAACTGACATTTCTTGGTCTAGTAAAATTCTTACATCATCTGAAGTAGCAGAAATACCACTAACTTTGCAACTATCTCCAACAATATCTCTTAATTCATCAATTGCATCTAATGTTTCCCCTGCTGCCATACCTGTTTTAAATGTTACTAAAATTGGTGTAGAACCATCTTTATTTATAGCCTCTTTAACATCATCTGGTAACATTTCTTCTGGAATAGATGTACCTAAAATATCTGACTTACTAATTACCTTGTCTACTGCATCTATTTCTTTTATTTTATTTTCCATTTTTAGAATGTCCTTATCCTTCATTTTGTCATCAATTATAACAATAGAATAAGACCCCACTCCAAATTCATCTGTTAGTATATTTTGACCTTTTACCGTATCTACACTATCTGGTAAATATGATAAAATATCATAATTTATTTTTGTTGCTTTAATTCCTATTATTGAAGGAATTAATAATAATAAACAAATTATGATAATTAATCTTCTGTGATTTACTATAAATTCTCCAAACTTTTGCACTTTTCTCACAATCCTTTCTCTTTTATTAACAAACATTTTGTTACAGCCAAGCCGATTTTAAAATGTATTTAGTGCATATATATTTAATATCTATTTATATAAACTGCAACAATATTTTTTCTATCTTTTATCATTATATTATTTTTCTGACCATTAGTCAATATTTTTAATAAATTTATTTGTGAATTTTTTGTGAATTCTTGTTTTTCCAGAATTATAATCGTTAAAAATGCTTTATTAAGCCATTTTTAATAGTGTTTATTATTTTATAGCACAATTCTAAAATTTTTATAGAATGTTGACTTTAAGTCATTTTTATGTAATAATATATTATGAAAAAGAGGTGATTTATATGTATAAAGCTCAAGAAAATAAAAAGGAAAAAATAAACAAGCTATTTGACTCTGCTTATAATTTATTTACCAAAAATGGATTAAAAGATACATCAATTCAAAACATTGTAGATGATGCAGGTGTCGGCAAGGGAACTTTTTATTTATATTTTAAAGATAAATATGATATTAGAAATAAATTAATAGAAAAAACTTCAAAAAGACTTTTTTCTGATGCAATTTCTGCTTTAGACAAAATATATATTGACAACTTTGATGATCAAGTTATATTTATTGTAAATCATGTTATAGATTCTTTAACAAATGATAAAATATTGCTTAAATTTATGGCAAAAGATTTATCAGGTGGAATATTCAATAAAGCATTATCAAATATCCCTTCCCCTGACAGTGAAAACGAAAGCCTAATTGATTTCTTTACAAAAAAAGCTAAAGAAAACAATCGCAATTATTCTAATCCAGAAATGACCTTATTTACTATTGTAGAACTTGCCGGTGCAGCTTGCTTTAATTCTATTATGTATGATATTCCTGTTTCTATAGCAGAATACAAACCATATTTATACAAAATAATTAGAAACATTTTAAAAGAATAATTTTTGAAAACTTTATATGTTCCATATTATTATAAATCATTTTTGCATAATATTTTTATATTTGTAAATAATAAAATAAAAATATTATGAAAGAAGTGATTATAAATGAGTTCTACTGATGGAAATCCAAATTTGAATATTTTAGATGAAGTAAATAAAGGTGCTACAATGGGAATAAATGCTATAACTTATATTTTTCCTAAGGTAAAAGATAATGAATTTAAAAAAGTATTAAATGTTGAAAAAGACAAATATGAAAAAATTACTGAAAGAGTTAATGACCTATATTCTCACTTTAGCGAAAAAGATCCTCATGAAATTAATACTATGGAAAAAATGATGACTTGGTATGGCATTCAAATGAATACAATAAAAGATGATACTACTTCCAAATTATCAGAATTATTAATGCAAGGTACAAATATGGGTATTATAGAAGGTCGTCGTTTAATTAATCAAAATACACAAATTGCTCAAGATGTTAAAAGCATTTTAAATGATTTTGTAGTTATGCAAGAAGACAGTGTTGAAACATTAAAAAAATATTTATAAATTAGCAATAATAACCATTATTTTCAAAACAAAAAATTTAAAATTCACGGTTAAAAAAATATTTGTAATTTTTTTAATTTTTCTATTGACAACTTAATAAAAATATTGTATACTAGCAACTGTGCTGAGAAGTACAACACACATATAATTATTCGCTCCCTTAGCTCAGTTGGTCAGAGCAACCGGCTCATAACCGGTGGGTCCAAGGTTCGAATCCTTGAGGGAGCACCAAAAAATACCAGTTAAACTGGTATTTTTTTTTTGCTCTATAAAAAACATTCTGTGCATTGTTATTTTTATATTATAGAAAGTTCAAAGAATTTTCCCATAATATAAAAAAATAAGGTGTTTTTTGAGTCCGTCCCCAAAAGCACCTTATTTTTTTATTCTCCTCTACCTTCAGGTAAAGCTGGATAATCTAAAACAACTCTAATTTTCATTACATATTTGATAGTTCTAACCAATTTACTATTCTTAAATCTTTGCCATAAAGAAGGTTTTTTAGCTTTTTCTGGTTTTTGTTCTTCAGCAATTTGAACTTGCTCAGTTTGTTGCTCAACAGTCTCTTGTTGTACTTGTACATTTTCTTGAGTTTCTTCAACCTTTTGAACATTTTCTGCTTTTCTAGATTTTTTAGTTTTAACTGCTTTAACTTGTTCAACTGGTTGTTGTTCTTTGATTTCTTCTACTTGTTCAATTTGTTCAACTTCTTCAGTTTGCTCTAGAGCAGCATTTTGTACTGTAAGTTCAACAGGTGTAGGAATTGATTTTAGGGCATCTGCTACTTCTATTCCTATATAACTCAATGCTTTTGATCTATCTTCTATTCTTTCCATATCAATTTCAATATGTAAGTTTGATTCCAAATTATTTACTCTTGCATGTAACAATTTCATTGCATCTTGATAATTCTGAGAAGTTTCTGTTTTTGTTTTTCCTAAAACCATTAAAGTTTCTGTAATATCTTCTGAAAAACTATCTTCTGCTTTTTTTACTTGTTCTTTCCAGTTTTCTTCTTTATTTTGAACTGTTTCAATTAATTCTTTTAATTGACCAGCTAATGCAATATTTTGTTCCCTTTGGCGTATTAATTCTTCTATTTTTTTTGTATTTTCCTCGAATTGATTTGTTGCATATTCAACTAATCCATAGGCAGCATTGTATACACTGCTTGGGAAATTTTTCTTTTTAGGATATTCGTTTAAATATGTTTTTATTGATTCTACTAAATCTTTAAAATATGTATCTTCTTCTAATTGAACTATTTGCTTTTTACTGTTTGGATTTATTAATTTTTGAACTTTATCTATATTGGATAAAATCTTTTCTTCCGTGATTACCATACTCACGTTTACTATGCCAGATCTAGACAATGTAAACAACCTCCTTCATCCTACGCTTAAACGCTTATTATTCTTACAACATTTATTATACATGAATTTACAAAAAACTACAAGTACCTTAATAAGATTTTTGTTTACATTTTTATTACAGAATTATTACAAAAATATTACACAAACAATTACTTAAAAAGTTACTTGTATTTTTAATTATACTACGGTTTTCATTTCTTCATGTCTCTTAATTTTTTGAGTTGTAGTTTTTATAAGTTCTTTATCTGTTACTACTATATCTCTTATATATTTATATGCAGGCATTGCTTTATTCATCTTTTTAACTTCTTGCCAAATTGTTTCTTTTATATCATCTACATTTTCTAGATTATAAACTTCTTTTACTATATCTTTATCATAAACAATTTTAGCACAAATTTTATAATCTCCTGTACCATCTGGTCTTCCGTAAACAAAGCTTTCTTTTACACCTTCAATTTTATTTACAAGAGCCTCTAATTCTTCTGGAAAAATATTTTTTCCATTTTGTAATACTATTACATATTTTTTTCTTCCTGTTATAAATATATATCCATCTTTATCTATTTTAGCTAAATCTCCTGTATGGAACCATCCTTGTTCATCAATTGCTTCTTTTGTGGCTTCTTCATTATTATAATATCCTAACATTACAGATGGTGCTTTTGCAATTAATTCACCTATTCCATCTTCATTTGGCTCAAATATTTTTACATCAACACTTGGGAATGCTTTTCCTATTGAACCTAATCTTCTATATTTATCATCTTCTGCAGCGATTACTGGTGATGTCTCTGTTAAGCCATACCCTTGATATACGCAAAATCCTAAATCTGTATAACCTTTTTCTATTTCTGGATCTAATGCAGCTCCTCCAGCAACCATTAATCTTAAATCCTCACCTAATGATTGATGTATTTCTTTAAATAATTTTGCTCTTACATCAATTCCTACTTTTCTTAACGCATTACTTATTTTTACACCTTTTTGAACCTTTTCCCATTTTCCTTGTTTCTTTATTGCTTTAACTACTTGTTTATATATTCCTTCATAAAGTGCTGGTACTGATATCATTGCTGTTATTTTATATTCTTTTATATTTTCTGCAATATGTCTTATTCCGTCACAAAATGTTATTTTACATCCTTTTGATATTGGATATAAAAATCCTACTGTTGATTCAAATGTATGATGTAATGGTAAAAATGATAACATTACATCATTTTCATATAATTTTATTACAGATGCTATATCCATCAAATTACTTACTATATTTTTATGTGATAATTTTACTGCTTTTGACATTGCTGTTGTTCCTGATGTAAATAACATTATTTGCATCTCTTCAGGATTTATTTTTGCATCTAAAAATTCTCTATTTCCACTTTCTAATAAAGTTCTTCCATCTTGTACAAGTTGTTCCATAGAGTACACTTTTTCTTCATTTTCTTTTAAATCCATTGAAATATAATAACGTAATTTTGTATTTCCTTTTTCTTGAATTTTAGCCATTATATCATCATATTTTTTTGAATAAAAAATTGCTTCTACTTCTGAACGAATAATTAAACTTTCTATTTCATTTTCTGGTAATGCTTTGTCTAACGGTACCACTACACCTGTTCCTGTCACTGTTGCAAGATATGCTACACCCCATTCATAGCGATTTTCTCCTATTACTGCTATACGTTTATCTTTTAGACCCATATCAATCAATTTTGTTCCTAGTGCATTTATTTCTTCTCTAAATTCTTTGTGCGTAATTGTTTTAAACTCACCTTTTTTATCTGCTCTTATCATATATGCTGGTCTATCACCATATTTTTCTCCAGAGATTTTTAGCATATCTTTTAAATCTGTAAATTTGTCAAACTCATGTATTGGCTTTCTCATTTTCTCACATTTCCCTTCTTATTTATTAATTATTTTATTTTTAATCCTTCTATTACAGTTCTTTCAAATTCTTTATATATTTTTGTAATATCAAAAGTATCTTGATTACGCAATTTATATACTAATGTAGAACATATTAACCCATAAATTTCAGATGATATTACCTTTGGATCTCCTTGCTTTATTTCTCCTCTATTTATTCCTTCTTTTACTATTTTTTCTATTTGCTCTATATAATCATAAACATGCATTTGACACTTTTGGTTTCTTGCTTCTTTTCCATAAAATTGACTTAATAATATAGTTATTAAATTTTCATATTTTTGTACTATTTTTATTTCTATTAATACTATTGCTTTTATCTTATCAATATAATTTGTATATTTAGATGTCTTTATATCTATACTATTTTGCAATAGTTTTATTCCTTCTTCTATTAAAAAGTTGAATATTTCTTCTTTACTAGAAAAATGATAATATAATGTTCCTTTTGCCACTCCAACTGTTGCTGTTATTTCTTCTATACTTGTTGCATCATATCCTTTTTCTGCAAATAATTTCATTGATGTTTCAAAAATTTTTCTTTTTGTTTTGTTCATTTTTTAATCACATTCCTTCCTTAAAGTTCAATGTTTTCCATTTATTAAGTTTTTCCACGTGACTTTTCTTTTGAAAATAAAATATTTTCACTTTGTTTTGCGAAACTAAAAGTTTCATATTGTTTTCTATTATATATTTATTTGCTAAATATTGCAATACTTTAAGAAAGTTTTGTACTAAACGTTCAGGTTCTTATTTTCTTTAGAGGCTAAAATCAAAAAACATTAAATTTTTAATATTTTTTGCTATGTTTCCGAAAACACTAAGGTTTCAAAAACATCACTTTTTTTAATTTTTTTAGTTCTGTTTCCGAAAATACTAAGGTTCCAAAAGCATTAAGTTTCTAATATTTTTTAGTTCTGTTTTCAAAAACACTGTTGTCCCGAAAACATCACTTTTTTTAAATTTTTTCTTTACTTTTTTATAAAGATACTATAAAATAAGTTTATCAAAAAAAATATTGGGAATAATAAAGAAAAAATGGAGGAAAAACGAATGAAAAACAAGAACGAATTATCATTTAAAGATTTAAAAATGACCTGTAATGAAAACCTATTTAATTTTACAACTACAGAAGAATTAGAAGGTCTACAATCTGGAATTGGACAAGACAGAGGAATAAAAGCCCTAGAATTTGGACTACAAGTAAATGTAAAAGGATATAATTTATACATTGAAGGACCAAGTGGTGTTGGTAAAACTATGTACACCAAAAATTATCTAGATAAAATTTCAAAAAAAGAAAAAGTTCCAAATGATTGGTGTTACATTTACAATTTCAATAATCCAAACAATCCAATTGCAGTTTCTTTACCTGCTGGACAAGGAAAAGAATTTAGAGATAATATGGATGGATTCATAAAAGAAATAAAAAAAGACATAAAAAAGACCTTTAATGCAGATGATTTTGAAAAAGAAAAAGCTTCTATTAAACAACAATTTGAAGAAAAGCGTTCCGCTCTCTTAGAAAAATTAAACAAAGAAGCTTTAAAATTTGACTTTCAAGTTAAAGCTTCTCAAAACGGTATCTATATGATGCCTATAGTTGAAGGTAGAGTTGTTGAAGAAGAAGAATTCAATCAATTAGAAGATTCTATTAAACAAGAATATGAAAGCAAATCTGCTGTTGTACAAGAACAAATTATGACTGTTATTGGACAAATCAAAGAAATTGAAAGACAATCTGATAAAAAAATTTCTGAATGGCAATCAAATATAGCTCTTTTAACAATTAGTGCACACATCAATTTCTTAAAATCAAAATATAAACGTAACAAAAAAATAAACACATTCCTAAATGATGTTAAACAAGATGTTTTAAAAAATGTATCCTATTTCTTGGAAGAAGATAAAATATTAGCAAATCAAAACCCAAATCAACCTGGAAATCCTGCTAATAGAGTAACTGATCCTTCTTTAAATTATCGTGTTAATTTATTTATTGATAATTCAAATAAAGAAGGCAGTCCTGTTATAATGGATTCCAACTATTCATACAGTAACATATTTGGTGCATTAGAATATGAAAATTATTATGGTGCTCTAAAAACTGATTTTACTATGTTAAAACCTGGGCTTTTACATCAAGCAAATGGTGGATATATAATCTTCCAAGCAAAAGATTTACTATCTAATCCTGCCTGTTATGAAGCTCTAAAAAAAGCTTTACGTGTTAAAGAATTAGACATTGAAGCTGTTCCTGAACAACGTTCTTCAATGGTAATGATTTCTTTAAGGCCTGAACCTATTCCATTAGATTTAAAAGTTATTTTGATTGGTAATAGTCAAATTTATCAAACACTTTTAGCTATGGATGCTGACTTCAAAAAACTATTTAAAATAAAAGTAGAATTTGAAGATGATGCTCCTTTAAATACTGAAAATGCCAACAAATTAGCTAGAATTATACACGGTTTCTGTGAACATGATAATCTTCCCCACCTAGACAAAGGGGCTATGTGTAAATTAATTGAATATGCATCAAAATTAGCTGGTAGCCATTCTAAAATTTCTACTCGTTTTGATGATTTAATTCAAATCGTTGGAGAAGCTGCTACTTGGGCAAAATTATCAAGATCTAAAGTTGTCACAGGTGAATTTATTGATAAAGCTTTAAAAGAACAAATCAATCGTGTAAAAAAATATGATGCAAAATATATGGAAATGATTAAAAACCACTCTCTACTTATTGACACAGAAGGTTATAAAGTTGGTACTTTAAACGGATTAACAGTCTTAACTGTAGGAGATTATACCTTTGGAAAACCCGCTAAAATCACTGTTAATACTTATACTGGTAAAAACGGAATAGTTAATATTGAAAGAGAAGTTGATTTATCTGGTTCATCACACTCAAAAGGTGTTTTAATATTAACTGGATATCTAGGCGAAATGTTTGCACAAGATATTCCTCTATGTTTAACTGCTAGTATCTGTTTTGAACAATTATATAATGGTGTAGATGGCGACAGTGCTTCTAGCACAGAATTATATGGCTTACTTTCTAGCTTGTCCGGTATTCCTATAAATCAAGCTATTGCAGTTACTGGCTCTGTAAACCAAAAAGGTCAAATACAACCTATTGGTGGAGTTAATGAAAAAATTGAAGGATATTTTCAAATTTGCAAAATGCGTGGATTAGATGGCTCTCACGGAGTTATGATTCCTATTCAAAATGTTGATAATTTGCAATTATCAGATGACATTATTGAAGCCGTTAAAAATGGCCAATTCCACATTTACTCTATTTCTTCTATTGAAGAAGGTATTGAAGTTTTAACAGGTGTTCCCGCTGGTAAAAAAGATAGTTCTGGTCACTTCCCTTCTGGTACTGTTAATGATTTAGTTTATAAAAAACTTAAAGCTTATGCAGATGTGGTTAGTGGAAATACTAAATTTTAAGTTTTGGCATTAACATTTAATATAAAAGGAAGTTCGTAGAACTTTCCTAGAATAGAAAAAAGAAAGACATGGACATTAATTACATTTTTAATTAAAATCCACATCTTTCTTTTTTTATACATAAATTCCTATAAGTTGATTTTCTATTTTATCTACTTAGAAGATTCTTTTATATTTCTTGTACATATATTTCATTTGAAGCAACTACTATTGTATATTTTCTTAAGCCTTCTATATCTTTTATATCATCAAATGTGCAATATCTTTCAATTTGCTC
>CAKPOI010000038.1 GCA_934169775.1 uncultured Clostridia bacterium | reverse complement strand
AACAACAGCTCAAAGTAATATATATGACATGGGAGGAAACGTAGGAGAATTCACTACAGAAATAAATCCAGGCACGGGCGAGTCGGTAGTGTTGCGTGGAGGCAATTACTGCAGCGACGGTCCAGCAGGTCGCCGTTGGGACGATGGTCCGAGCAATGCCGTTTCCAGCGTCGGTCTTCGAGCCACTTTATTCTTAAAGTAGCTCTGACTACTGTTACTAAGCTATAACGAGCTGCCAATAAAACACGGAGGAATAAATATAAAATTATGTCAACATACGATACGCTAAATAGATACAGGAGTTCAGGAACCTTAATATTAATACCCAAAATAGAAGATTACATAAAACACATATTCCAAATTTTGATAAAAATTCCACGAGTAGAAAAATTTAACATAGGTTCAGAAATAAAAACATCATCATTGAGAATGTTAGAATATGCACATTTTGTAAATAAAGATAGACAAAGTGCATACACTTATTTGAATAAAATTGATGCATTAATAAGTTACAATAGGTCTATGATTAGAATATTAAACGAAGAAAAATCCATAACAAATAAAAATTTTGAAACAAGTATAACAAAATTAGCAGAAATAGGGAGAATTATTGGAGGACTAATAAAAGCAAATCCAAATATAAAAAATGAACAAAGTAATAATAGCAGGAACAATATGCAATCAAACATATAAATTAGTAGATAAAGGAAAAGTGTATGCAATAATATTCATTAAATTAAAAGTAGAAAAAGTTAAAGAAGAAATAGAAATAATAGCAAAAAATAACATTGCAGATTTTATGTATAGGACATATAAAATTGGAGATAAAATTTTAATAGAAGGGTATTTACAAAAAACAAAAGAAGGATTAATTGTAGTTGTAAATAATGTAGAAAAAATAGATGGCAAAGTGGATAAGAAACCAGTACGATAAAGCTTTAACATACGAAAATTTAATGAAAGCACACAAAATGTCAAGAAAAGGAAAAAAGCTAAGAAAAGAAGTTATACTATTTTCACTAAAAGAAGAAGAATATATTAGATATTTATATCAAAAACTAAAAACAGGAACTTACGTACATAATAGATATACATCATTTAAAGTATATGAGCCAAAAGAAAGAACAATAGAAAAAGCGCCATATATAGACAGAATTGTACATAGATGGATTGTAGACAACTTTTTAGAACCATATTACATGCCAAGTTTTATAAAAACAACATATGCATGCATAAAAGACAGAGGAATGCACAATGCAGCATTAGATTTACAAGCCGGAATGAGAAAAATGAAAAGATCATATAGAGAATATTACATATTAAAAATGGACGTCAGAAAATTTTTTAACAGTATAGACAAAGGAATCTTATACAAAATATTAAAGAAAAGAATTAAAGACGAAAAAGTATTGTGGCTTATAAGACAAATTTTATCTGTGCAAAAAAAGAAAAAAGGCATAGAAATAGGAAATTACACATCACAAACATTTGCTAATATATATTTAAATGAATTAGACCAATATATAGTAAGAAAACTAAAAATACAACAAGTATATAGATACATGGATGATATTGTAATTTTAGTAAAAACAAAAGCAGAAGCCAAAAATGCGCTTCAAAAAATAATAGTTTTTTTAAAGGAAAAATTAGAATTAGAACTAAATGATAAAACTAATATATTCAAATCTAAGCAAGGCGTGAATTTTTGTGGATATAAAATAAATGAATACAGAATAAAAGTAAGAGATAAAGGAAAAAGAAGATTCAAAAAGAAAATAAAAAAACTATTATTCCAAATTAAAAACAATAAATTATCTTCTGAAGAAGCAAGAAAATATTTAACAGGTCATATTGGATATTTTGGAATTGCAAATACTTATGATTTAAAGAAAAGAAAAATCTTGCTACAAGAAGATTTAATTGCCAAAAAAATAATATAATAATAAAAAAATATATGTATAGACTAAATTAAATAGAGATTAATTACTAGGGATAAACTGTAAGCTAATTATCTGCACGGGCGAGTCGGTAGTGTTGCGTGGAGGCAATTACAACAACAACAATCCAGCAGGTAACCGTTGGGACAATAATCCGAGCAATGCCAATTCCAACAACGGTCTTCGAGCCACTCTAATATTATTTTCGATGTATAAGATTTAAGGATCTTTGCCAATAAAGTATTAGATATTAAAGAAGTTTATTCCTTCCTGAAAAGGTAAAAATGAATACAATTTTAGTGTAACTCCGGTAGGAAACGAAAGAAACATTAAAATGAAAAATATAGGCCCAGTAGATAAAAACAATCTATTGGGCTATTAAATTATTCACTCCTTTACAAAAATTAAGAATATTAGCAAGAGTTTTTGAAAAAATCATAATTTTTTAAGATAAATCAATAAAAAGCTTGACAAATTAGTTAAAAAGGTGTAAAGTATATTTGCATTACAAAAAAAGACTTAAAAAATGTTTTAATTATACAAACTTTAAAAAAATTAAAACAACAAAATTTTATTAATGCACGCTTTTGTTCTTAATGCAAGAAAGGAATAGCAAAATGGAAGAAAAGTTAGAAGAAAATGTAGAAGAAAAAATAAAGAAAAAAGTAGAAATAAGCATGTTAAGTGAATATTATGGAAGCTTATTAACTAAAAAACAATATACATTTTTAAATGATTACTATAACAATGACTTATCTCTTTCAGAAATAGCAGATAATAATAAAATAACAAGACAAGCTGTAAGAGACATAATAAAGAAGGGAGAGAAAAAACTTTTCGAATACGAAGAAAAGTTAGCATTTATGAAAAGGATGTTAAAACAAAATAAGAAAATTGCAAAAATATTATCACAAATAACAAAAATAGAAAAAGACTATTCAGATAAACAAATTGCAATAATCTTAGAGGATGTAAAAAAAGAATTAGACGAATTAAGATAAAAAAGTAAAAAAGACATAAAAATATAAAACAAATAAGTAAAAAGTGTCCATTAAAACATAAAAAAGGAGTGTAGCAAATGGCATTTGAAGGATTATCCAATCGTTTACAAGAAATCACAAGAAAAATGAGAGGAAAAGCAAGAATAACAGAATCAGACTTAAAAGAAATGCTAAGAGAAGTAAAACTTGCTTTACTAGAAGCAGATGTAAACTATAAAATAGTAAAAGAATTTATAAATACAATACAAGAAAAAGCATTAGGTCAAGATGTATTAAAATCATTAACACCAGGGCAACAAGTAGTCAAAATAGTAAAAGACGAATTAGTAGAATTACTAGGAGGAGTAGAAAGTAAAGTAAACTTCACACCAAATCCTCCAACAATAATAATGCTAGTAGGTTTACAAGGATCTGGAAAAACAACCACAGCAGGAAAATTAGCAAACTTATTCAGAAAACAAGGAAAAAAGCCACTACTTGTAGCATGTGATGTATATAGACCAGCAGCTATAAAACAATTACAAGTAGTAGGAGCACAACTAAACATACCAGTATTTAGTAATGAACAATCAAAAGATGTAGTACATATTGCAAAACAAGCAATAAATGTAGCAATATCAAAATTAAATGATGTAATAATACTAGATACAGCAGGTCGATTACAAATAGATGAGCAACTAATGCAAGAATTAAAAAATGTAAAAACATCAGTAAAACCACATGAAATCTTATTAGTAGTAGACTCAATGACAGGACAAGAAGCAGTAAATGTAGCAGACACATTTAATAAAGAAGTAGGAATAGATGGAATAGTATTAACCAAATTAGATGGTGATACACGTGGTGGTGCAGCATTATCAGTAAAAAAAGTAACAGGAAAGCCAATCAAATTTGCAGCAACAGGAGAAAAACTAAGTGATATAGAAGTTTTCCATCCAGACAGAATGGCACAAAGAATTTTAGGAATGGGAGACATCTTATCTGTAATAGAAAAAGCTGAAGAAACATTTGACATGGAACAAGCAGAAAAGCTTGAAAAACAGATGAGAAAAAGAGAATTTGATTTAGATGATTACTTAGCACAATTAAGACAAGTCAAAAAAATGGGTTCATTTTCATCATTACTAAAAATGATTCCAGGAATGAATCAATTAAAAGATGTAAAAGTAGATGATAAAGAATTTGAAAAAATAGAAGCAATGATTTGCTCTATGACAAAACAAGAAAAAAGAAATATAAAAATCTTAAATGGAAGTCGTAGACAAAGAATTGCAAAAGGAAGTGGAACATCAGTACAAGAAGTTAATAAATTTATAAAATCTTTTGAAATGACACAAAAAATGATGAAACAATTAAAAAGTAATAAAGGTGGCATGAAAAAATTAATGAAAGGTATTGATGAAAACACATTGAAAAATTTTAAATTTTAGAAAAAAGTTATCAGTTTAAGGAGGTGATATTTATGCTAAAAATCAGATTACAAAGACAAGGAAAGAAAAAAGCTCCATTTTATCATATTGTAGTAGCAGATTCAAGAAGCCCAAGAGATGGTAAAATAGTAGAACAAATAGGAACATATGCTCCAATGACAAATCCATCTACAGTTGTTTTAGACAAAGAAAAAGTAGAAAAATGGATCAAAAATGGTGCAAAACCAACAGACACAGTAAAAGCATTAATTGAAAAAGCAAAATAGTTTTAATGCAAATAGGGAGGAATAGGATATGAAAGATATCTTAGAAACCATTGTAAAGCATTTAGTTGAAAATCAAGATGCAGTAAAGATTACAGAAGCAACAGATTCCGAAAATGAAAAAATAGTTAAATTCACGGTAAATGTTGCTAAAGAAGATATGGGAAAAATAATAGGCAAACAAGGTAAAAATGCAAGAGCTATTAGAACTGTTATGAAATCAGTAGCTGCAAAAGAAAGAAAAAAAGTAGATATTGAATTTGCTGAATAAGGGAGTAATGGCATGCAAGAATATTTTGAAATTGGGCAAATAGTAAATACATTTGGAATAAAAGGAATGGTAAAAGTAGTTCCATATACAGATGATATTACAAGATTTGACAATTTAAAAAAAGTATATGTAGAAATTAAAAATAATAAAAAAATCTATGAAATAGAAGAAACAAAATATCATAAAAATATGGTATTAGTAAAATTCAAAGGTATAGACAAAGTAGAAGATGCAGAAACTTTGCGAAATGCAAGCTTAAAAGTAGAACGTAAAGATGCTGCACCATTAGAAAAAGGAAGCTATTATATAGCAGACCTTATAGGAATGCAAGTCTATACAGAAGATGGTATCATTTTAGGGGTTTTACAAGATATATATAATACAGGAAGTAATGATATATATGTTGTAAGAAATGAATTAGGCAAACAAATTTTGTTGCCAGCCATCAAAGAAGTAATAAAAAATATTTCATTAGAAGATAATAAAATAACAGTACATTTGTTAGAAGGATTAGATGTGTAATATGAAATTTGATATATTAACTTTATTTCCAGAAATGTTCGAACCTATAAATCAAAGTATTTTAGGAAGAGCACAGGAAAAAAATATAATAGATATCAATGTAATAAATATACGTGATTTTTCAGAAAATAAACATAAAAAAGTAGATGATACTCCATATGGTGGTGGAGCAGGAATGGTTATAATGCCAGATGTAGTATATAGAGCATACAATTCTATAGATAATATAGAAAATGCTAAAGTGATATATATGTCACCACAAGGACAAACTTTAAATCAAACAAAAGTAGAAAGTTTGGCAAAAGAAGAACATCTAATAATATTATGTGGACATTATGAAGGAATAGATCAAAGAGTATTAGACAAAATTGTTGATGAGGAAATTTCTATTGGCGATTATGTTTTAACAGGTGGAGAAATTCCAGCAATGGCTTTAATAGATAGTGTTAGCAGATATGTAGATGGTGTTTTAACAGGAGAATCAATAAAAGAAGAATCATTTTCACAAGGATTACTTGAATATCCTCAATATACAAGACCGGAAGTTTTTGAAGGTGTAAAAGTACCAGAAGTTTTATTATCTGGCCATCATGAAAATATCAATAAATGGCGTAAAGAACAATCTTTACATATAACTGAAAAGAAAAGACCAGATTTGTTAAAAAATTATCCTTTATCTAAAAAAGAAGTTTTAGAAAAATAAATAAATGAAGTACCAATTATTAGGGTACCGCTCAAGAAAGTAAAGAAGGAGGTAAATTCTAAAATGGATATTATAAAATCAATCGAACATGAACAACTTAAGAATAAAATTCCAGAATTAAAAGTAGGAAATACAGTAAAAGTACATGTAAGAATTAAAGAAGGAAACAAAGAAAGAATCCAAGTTTTTGAAGGAATTATTATTAAAGTACAAGGTGGAGGACTTAACCAAACATTTACAGTTAGAAAAACATCTTATGGTGTAGGAGTAGAAAAAACATTTTTAATCCACTCACCATTAGTAGAAAAAGTAGAATTAGTAAGAGTTGGTAAAGCTAGACGTGCTAAATTATATTACTTAAGAGATAGAGTTGGAAAAGCTGCTAAAACTAAAGAATTAGTTGGAGCAAGAATTGAAAACAGAGAAATCACAGTAAAAGAAGATTTAGTAGAAGAACCAGTTGCTGAAGAAGTAGCTGCTCCAGAAGAAGCTCCAGCTGTTGAAACTACTGCAGTTGAAACACAAGAAGTTGTTGACACAGTTAAAGAAACACCAGTAGAAACAGTAAAAGACGAAACTGAAAAAGCTGAATAATATTTTAGGTATTTTTAATGGCCGAAGGAAAAAACAATCCTTCGGCTTTTTAAGAAAAGAATAAAGTGGGGAAGAAAGATAATTAAATTTTGTTACTTTTAAAAACAATTCTTTTCTAATAAGATCACGAGAAAGGAAGAAAATAAAATGAGTAGAGTTAAAACATTAATTTTATACGTATTAGCAATTATAGGATTTTTCTTATTTTCAGAACTCTTAATAAATGCAAGTTTAGAATCTGAATATAAGCAAATAGGAAGAAAAGACAACATAAATCAAGTAATAATAACACAAGCAGAAGCAACAAAAGTAAATGGAAGAATAAAAGGAAAAATAATCAATCCAGAAGACAATTCATTAAGCGGAAAATATTTAAAATTTGACTTTTATTCTGCAAGAGATGTATTAAAAGGAACAAAATATATTGATGTTTCACAACTACAAACAAATCAAATAGAAGAAATAGAAATGCATTTTAAACTAGAAGATATTAATTATTATACTGTAAGTTTTGCAGATGAAAAAACAGAAACAGAAATTAAATTGTTACCACAAGACTTAAATAGAACACAAATAAAGATAGCTACATTTTTAGCATTAATCGCAATATAATTTAAGAGATGTTTTTGGGGACGGACTCAAAAAACACCGTCCCAAAAAACATTAAGTCCACACAAAAAAGAATACAATCTAAAAAAGGAAGGAATGAAAATAATGGCATTTGACGGAATAGTAACAAAAGCAATTTGCTCTGAGCTCGCAAATTTAAATGGAGCAAGAATTGACAAAATATTTCAGCCAAACAAAAACAATGTAATTATAGGAATGTATAATCAAGGAAAAAATTATGCATTAAATATATGCACAGAATCAGGCAATTGTAGATTACATTTAACAACACATCCAAATCCTAATCCACAAACAGCACCCAATTTTTGCATGGTATTAAGAAAAAATTTACTAGGACTACACCTAAAAAATATTTTTACATTAGACCTAGAAAGACTAGTAATTATTGAATTTGAAGGCTTTGATGAAGTTGATGACATACTTAATAAAAAACTTATAGTAGAATTAATGGGAAAACATAGCAACATAATTTTGCTAGATGAACAAAACATAATAATAGATAGTTTAAGACATATAAAATATGATGAAAAAAAAGAAAATGAAAAAAGTAGAGAGATATTGCCACACAGTAGATATCAATATCCAAAATCTGATAGATCTAATTTTTTAGAAGTACAAAATTTTGAACAGTTCAAAAAAATAGTAACAAAATATCAAAATATATATGATGCATTTAATGGATTTAGTAAAAGCTTTATAAATAACATAATAGAAAATTTGAAATTAGAGCAGAAGTGGAATGAAGCAGATGAAGAATCAAATTTAAAATTAATATATCATGAAATATTAAATATCATTGATAATATTGATTCAGGAAAATTATATTTTAAAAACGTAAAAATGTCAGAAAATAAAGGAAAAGATTATACATTATGCAAAAGTGAAGAAAAAGAATCAGAATTATCACTTAATTTTTTTATAGACGATTTTTATTTTGAAAAAGAAACTTCAGAAAATTTTGTAAACTACAGAAATTCACTATTAAAACTAATACTAAATATATTAAACAAATATAGCAAAAGACTGATACATATAAATGAAAAATTAAAAGATTGTGACAATATGGATACTGTAAGAACATACGGAGAATTAATAACTGCAAATTTATATAAATTTGATGCAAATTCTAAATTAAACTCAATTAGTGTAGAAAACTATTATGATAATCAAAAAATTATAGAAATTCCTTTAGACAAACGATTTTCAATTAGTCAAAATGCAAAAAGATATTTCAAAAAATATAATAAATTAAAAAATGCATTAGAAATAGTTAGTATACAAAAAAAGGAAACAGAACAAGAATTAGACTATATTCAAAGCATTGTATATGAGCTAGAAAGTGCAAATACAATTGAAGAAATTGCAGAAATTTATGAAGAAATCTCAGAAAATGTAGTGTTTAAAAATAATTCAAATATTAATAACAAAAATGCCAAAAACAAAAATTCAAAACTAAAAAAATCTAAGCTTACAAAAAATAAAAATGTTTCTTTTAATCCTATAAAATATAGCATTAAAGATTACACAATTTTAGTAGGAAGAAACAATATAGAAAATGATTATTTGACTTTAAAATATGCAAATAAGTCAGACATATGGTTTCATGTTAAAGACTTTCATGGAAGTCACACAATTTTAAAATATCTAAATAGTGCTAAGAAAAGTAATGGTAATATATTAGACAATATTCCAAATGATATAATTATAAAAGCAGCAGAAATTGCTGCTCAGCATAGTAAAGCTAAAAATTCTTCTAATGTACCTGTAGACTTCTGTGAAGTTAGATTTGTAAAAAAGCCTAGTGGCAGTAAACCAGGTATGGTTATTTATACAAATTACAGAACAGTTTATGTAAATGGAAATATATAAGATATTCCTAATTGACAAACACTAAAAATAGTGGTTTCAATTAGGAATATTTTTTGGGAGAATGAAAACCCTGTGTTATACGCAGGGTTCTGAAAGCTTCTAGCTATGAGTGAAAAAATCCTCCTTTATATACAGAAAAAGAAACAAAATGACAATATTTGGAAATTTTACAAATAAAAAAAAGCCTTTCGTAAAATAAAATTACAATATTACAAAATTGATGTTATATTATATAAAAATTATAGAAGGAAGGTATGCAATTATATGAGCAATTTTAGAGAAGAAATCAAAGTTAATACTGATACAAAAGAAAGATTGAGTGCTATAAGTGAAGTATATAGGAAAAGTGGCAGAAAATTAGAGTTTAGAGACAAAATAGCTACAGCAGTGTATATGGCAATTTTAGATGTTGATACAGAAAATACAGAAGAAGAAGCCGAAAAAATGGAATACATGAATAATATAAATAAAATAATATATAATTATGAAGAATTAAAGCCTATCATATCAGAGTTTTTTGCAAATAAAAGAAATTCTCAATTGATAGAAAAATATTAAATTAGTAACAATAATATCATGTGAAATACTTGTCAACTGATAAAATTAGTATAGCATAAAACATATAAAATTAGCAGTGTTTTTCAAAATAATAAAAAGGAAAATTGATGTTACTCAACTTTTCTGCAATACTATTATAGGTAAAAACCTATAACATATTTGTGCTATTAGTTTATGCTAAAAGCTTAAAAATATTCATAATACTAAAAATCTTAAAAGATTTTCGTATTTACTCTTTTTTTCTGAAAAATTTGAAAAAACATTGACAAAAGGCATATTTTTGATTTATAATGAATATAATAGAAATAGATATTATATATCTATTTACAGTTAAAAATCAGGTGAACCCTACCAATAAGTGGGAGCTGTAAAATCAAGGGTAAGAATCCAGGTTCTTACCTTTTTATAATTTAGGAGGCAATTATGAAATTATATGCAATAACAGATCAATATATAAATTATCTAAGAAAATTTGACAAAAGGGTGTATGATAATAAAGAAGATAAAAGAACAGTAATGAGAAAATATTTAGGAACAGTTTTGAAGATAAACCAATTAAACTATTATATACCAATGTCATCACCTAAGAAAAGTGACTACAAAGATAATGAAATAAGAAAATCTGTTATTCCCATTATAAGAATGGTGTCACATGAAGAAATTGATGATATTCCTGTATTAAAAGGAACATTAAGAATAAGTAATATGATACCTGTTCCAGATAGTGAACTTATGCTGTATGAACCTAAAGATGAGAAGAATAAGAATTATAAAATATTGATTGAAAAAGAATTAGAATTTATAGGGAAAAATGAGAATATGATAAAAAAATATGCCAATATTTTATATAAACAAAAAATAAATAATTATGATGTTTCTTATATAAAAAATGTAGTTGATTTTAAACTATTAGAAGAAAAATGTATAAAATATAAAAATTAATTTATGATATCATAAACACAACTTACAACAAATAAGACTGATGGTTTGAACTGTCAGTCTTTCATTGTACAATAAAAACTTACGAACAATTAAGTCTGTAAGTTGATTTCAAATGGAGCCATTACGGAGCAGGTATGCGAAAAAATATAAGCACAATGTAATTGCTCTTTTTATATAATTCGATTTATTGATATTAATGTAACATATATTTCATATTTTTGCAATAGCGAAAAGTAATATATTAAATTTTTCAATTATGATAATAGTATTGTCAATTTTCTGTATTTAACTACAATAGAATTCTGAATATTTTGACTTTTTTATGTAAATATTGTATAATAATAGTGATGTAACATTGCATTACTCCGTTGCATCATCAGTTATAAACAATATAAAAGGGGCAACTGCTCCAAGGAGGAAAAATATGGACAAAAAATATTGGAACAATGTGTTTAAAGCACGGAAGGAAATTTACGACATGATGATGGAACTTGGTGTTTCCAGCGTAAGAGATACGGACTCCGTCAATCCTTTCTACAACCAAATTACTAACAATGGTGGTATTGGTCTTGAATTTTACTACGGTACACCTGCAAAATTGTATACTCCTTTGGGATACATTAGAATTACTTGCAATTTTACCTTTGGTGGAAACGAAAAAGATATTGTTGAAAGGCTAATAGCTGATTACGGTGCAGTATTAATTGAAGATGAAGAAACATCTTCTATGGGGGTATTTGGACCTATCTATGCTATTACCAAATTGCCATGGACAAGTGAACAACTTCCTGTGTTTGAGTACAGAAAAAAAGAAGATTATATCAACTATGACGAAGCAAAAAAGCTTTATAAAGAAGTCGTAGAAGAATAATTGGAAAGTCCATTAAAAACTAAAATCCAACTCTTTTTTTATAAATTAGAGTTGGATTTTAGTTTTTAATGCATACTTTTTATATAATTACTTTGCTGAATAATCTTTATCACTTCTGGTAACTCGTCTAGACCACTTTTCTTTCCCATATGACCTATTCCAGAAATAAATATTGGCTTAGAATTAATCGCTAAACTATATTCTTTCAATATTTTAAATGGTACTATATGGTCATTATCACTATATATTGAATATTTTTCATTTATTAGATTTATAATTTTAATTTTTTCTTCAGTTTCAATGGTCAAAGGTTCGATAACTTTATTTAAAACATCTTTACCTTCAACATAAAAAGATTTTGCAAATCCAGCCAAACTTATATAAAGACTTATCTTGAGATTATTTTTGCAAATATATTTTATAAACATTAGATTTCCCAGTGAATGAGCAATCACAATTAAATCTTCATTAATTATTTCTTGATACATATCAATTACTTTGAAATATGCATTTAAATTTATTTTTTCTCTAATAGGAAACTCTGGAATTATAACATTATATCCTTGTGTTTCTAATTCTTTTTTAAAATAATAAAAGATTTTTGGTATTCCATTAAATCCATGAATTAACAATATATTTTTTTCCTTATTCATTTTAGTGCCTCACTTTCTATCTTTTTGATTTTATTATACAAATTATTGAAGTTTTATGCAATAATTTGTTCTAGATTTTACTTTGTTAAATAAATATAATGCAACTTGATTTTGTTCTTCCTTTGTCATTTCCATAATTTTAGCCATTGCAAACATTATAAGACGATATTTAGCAAAATTTATTGAAATAGTTCTATATTCTTCATCAATTTCTTTTAATAAACTATCAAAATATTTATACATTTCAGGTTTATCATATTTTAGATTAGTACAGCTACTATCACTCATACATATTGCAAGTCTTAGTCTATTTGTTAAATCCATATCATTTATCATATCTATTAAATAATTAACTTTTTCATTTTTCATATTCGATTTACCTCCATATTAAAATCTAGTATCATTTTTCTTTCTATCTTTTAAATTAGCTATTTTATCTAATGTTTTTACTTTTCTTCTAACATTATTTGCTATCTCGATATCGTTATCATCAAAAATGCCATTTTTATATAAATCATCACTAACATATTTATAATGTTCATCTTTATCAAATCCAATTTTGTTTTGAAAGTGTTTAATTAAATTACGCCAAAATCCTTTAAATTTATTAACTTCATCTCTCAATTTTTCCTTTTCAGTTCGTAATTTGCCAATAATCTTATCTTTAGAAGATAATTCACTTTTTAAATTGTCTATTTCATTATCTTTTAGTTCTAACTGATATTTAAGTGAACGATTTTCTTTTTCTATTTCAAAAGCAGAATGTTCAAATTCATTAATCGCTATATTTAGGTCATTTACACTTCTAACGATTTTATTGGTATCTTTTACATCTTTAGTAAATTTTTTTATTTTTTGGACATCCTCGCTTGAAATAACCATATTGTTTTTATTTATCAGAGTA
>CAKPOI010000037.1 GCA_934169775.1 uncultured Clostridia bacterium | reverse complement strand
ACATAAAGGTATAGGAGTAAATGAAGTAGCATCATCATTTGCATTTTATGCTCCATATGGAACAAGTGAAAATTGGAACTGGTTTACATCAGCAGCAAATGCAGTAGCTGGTTCAGCTGGATATGGATATGCATGGGATGGCGATCTAACACTAATAGGACATTTGGCTTGTCCGTTTGTCATACGTGGTGGCGGTTGCAGCGACGGCGGTGTTGCTGGTGTGTTGGACTCAAACATTACTTTCGGTGACGGCTACAGCGGCGGCGGCTTCCGTGCGGTGTTGGTGGTGTAGCACTTTGAGATTGTGACTTAAAACTTAAAACCGAGAGTCTAAACTTAACTGTGTAAATTCTAAAAGTGAAAATTTAGAATTGCACAGTTTTTTGGATGCTGCATACGATGGTAGGTGAAATTTTTTAAAAATAAAAAAATACTTGAATTTTTTTAATAATTATAATAATATTTTGTAAAAGACATTCAGCTTTTGTATATTTTATGCAAATAATTTCATAAAATGGAATGTCTTTTTACAGTGAAAAAACTCACGAAAAAAATGCAATGGAATAATTATATATGTGTTTTGGAAAGGGGCTAAAAATGTTTAATATAGAAGAAGAATTAAAAAAACTCCCAGGAAAACCAGGAGTATATATAATGCATGACAAAAATGATGAAATCATATATGTAGGAAAAGCAGTATCATTAAAAAATAGAGTAAGGTCATATTTTAGAAAAACAAATAAGACAAAAAGAATTCAAAATATGGTAAGTTTAATAGATCATTTTGAATATATTGTAGTAGATAATGAGGCAGAGGCATTAATTTTGGAATGTAATTTAATAAAGAAAAACAGGCCTAAATTTAATGTATTATTAAAAGATGATAAAACATATCCATATTTAAAAATAGATGTAAAATCAGATTTTCCAACAGTTATATTTACTAGGAGAGTAATGAATGATGGTGCAAGATATTTTGGGCCATATGCTAATCCAGGTGCAGCAAAAGAAATGATAGATTTTATAAAACAAAGATATCAAATAAGGCAATGTAGAACACTTAAACCACGAACAAGACCATGTTTAAATTATCATATTAAAAGGTGTTTAGCTCCATGTATGGGCTATGTTACAAGAGAGGAATATCATAAACAAATTGATGAAATAATAGAATTGTTGGAAGGAAAAACAGATAAGATAATAAAAGACTTAGAACAAAAAATGGAAGAAGCCTCTAAAAATTTAGAATTTGAAAAGGCAGCTGAATTTAGAGATAGAAAGCAAGCTATAGAAAGAGTGTCTGCTAAACAAAAGGTATCTAATATTTCTGAAAATAACATAGATGTAATAGGATTATACAAATCTGAATTAGAAGTGTGTATAGAGGTGTTTTTTGTACGAGGAAGCAAGATGATAGGAAGGGAGCATTATTTTTTTAATGAACTTAGAGACATGGATGATAAAGAAATATTATCAGGGTTTGTAAAACAATATTATATGGATAATCCGAACATTCCTAATAAGATAATGCTAAGAGAAGAATTAGAAGATAAAGAAGTAATAGAAGAATGGTTATCAAATGAATTGGGGAAAAAGGTAGAATTAAAAAGTCCAAAAAAGGGAGAAAAATTACGTTTTGTAGAAATGGCGGAAAATAATGCAAAAGTAACTTTAGAAAACAAAGAAAAAGATAAAAGTGAGATTTTGCTGGAATTGAAAGATGTTTTAGGAATGGAAAAATTACCTAGAAAAATAGAAACATATGATATTTCTAATATTTCTGGTACTAATATGGTTGCAGCGATGTGTGTAATGCAAGATGGAATTATAAAAAAGAATTTGTCAAGAAGATTTAAAATTAAAACAGTATTTGGTCAAGATGATCCTAGATGTATGGAAGAAGTAATAACAAGAAGATTAAAACATTCTATAGAAAATGAAAATGGGGGATTTGGAAAATTACCAGATGCAATTTTTGCAGATGGTGGTATTACTCAAATAAGAGCGACTAAAAAAGCAGTTGAAAAATATGGATTAGATATATTAGTTTTTGGAATGGTAAAAAATGATAAACATCAAACTAGAGCATTGATGGATGAAAATAGAAATGAATTAGAAATATCAGAAAACTTAAAAAATTTAATAACAAGATTTCAAGATACAGTACATGATACAGCAATTACATATCATAGAAAATTGAGAGAAAAAGAGATTACTAAATCAGAATTAGATAATATTAATGGTATAGGAGCAGCAAAAAAGCAAGAGTTATTAAGGCACTTTGGAACTGTATCTAAAATAAAAGAAGCAACTGTAGAAGAATTAATGGAAGTAAAAGGAATCAGTGAAAAAATAGCTAAGCAAATAAAAGAAGAAATAAATTAATTAAATATTTGGTAGAATTTAATTAATTATAGATGATGGAAGAATTTTTTTGAAGTCATAAAAAATAGATACATTAAATATATAAAATAAGCATGTTCATAAAAAATAATAAAATTTTGGAATAATTATATAATTATGATAATAAATATATACAAAAAAGATAGGGGGATTTTTTATGGAATATGCTAAGGATGAGATTTTCAATATTACTTATAATGAGTCAGCTGATAGACTACAAATTAAAAAGGAAAAAAAGACAAGTAAGTTATGGCACAAAATAAAAAAACATAAATTTATAAGCATGATTTTTTTGTTGTTTTTTATTTTTTCTGTGATTAATATTATTTTGATTAATTATTTTATGGCAGTTTTACAAAAATTATACTGATGTTTTTGGGGACGGACTCAAAAAACACTAATGCTTTTGGGGACGGACTCAAAAAACTGTTGATGCAAATGCTTTGAAAATTAGGATTGGTTTTTTGTAGAAAATATGTTATAATAGAAAATGTGCTTAAATTAAAAATATTAAGTAAAAAATAATATAAAAAAGAAGGATAGAATAAAATATGAAAATAGCAAATAATTGGAAAGATTATAAAATATTAGATATGGCAGAAGGACAAAAATTAGAAAGATGGGGAGAAGTAATATTATCAAGACCAGACCCACAAATAATATGGAAACAAAAAACTTATCCAAAAAAATGGAAAGAAATAAATGCAGTATATCATAGAAGCAAAACAGGTGGAGGCTCATGGGAATTTCATAAAAAGATGCCAAGTCAATGGCAAATTAAATATAAGAATTTAACATTTAATATAAAGCCAATGGGATTTAAACATACAGGGCTATTTCCGGAACAAGCTGTAAACTGGGATTGGATGATGGACAAGATACAAAAAAGCAATAGAAAAGAAGTTAAAGTTCTAAATTTATTTGCATATACAGGAGGAGCAACAGTTGCATGTTTATCAGCTGGAGCTTCTGTGTGTCATGTAGATAGTTCAAAAGGAATGACTACATGGGCAAAAGAGAATGTGGTGTCTTCTGGATTAGAAAAAAGACCAGTTAGATTTATAATAGATGATGTTGTAAAATTTGTTAATAGAGAAATAAGAAGAGGAAATAAATATGATGCAATAATTATGGATCCACCATCTTATGGAAGAGGGGCTAAAGGAGAAGTATGGCAATTTGAGGAAAATATATATGATTTGGTGGATTTATGTACAAATGTGTTATCTGATAATCCATTATTCTTTTTAATAAATTCATATACTACTGGTATATCAAGTAAAGTTTTAGAAGATATTTTAAATTTGACTGTTAATAGAAAATTTAATGGAATGGTGTCTTCTGGAGAAGTAGGATTACCAATGGAAAATTCGGAATTAGTTTTACCATGTGGCATTTATGGTCGTTGGGAAAAGTAAATTTGTTTTTGTAGTATCATGAAAGGATAGTAGTAAAAAATGCAAAAATTGAATGTTATTTATGAAGATAATCATATTATAGTAGTTGAAAAGCTTGTTAATGTTCCATCTCAATCAGATAAAACAGGTGATACAGATATGCTTTCTTTAGTAAAAAATTATATAAAAGAAAAATATAATAAACCAGGAAATGTATATGTAGGTTTAGTGCATCGTTTGGATAGACCAGTTGGCGGAGTAATGGTTTTTGCTAAAACTTCTAAGGCTGCTTCTAGATTAAGTAATCAGGTAAGAGAAAAGACAATGAAGAAACAGTATTTGGTTGTTGTTGATGGGAAAATAGAGGAAAAGAAGCGGAACTTTAGAAGATTATTTATATAAAGATGAGAGAAATAATATAAGTAAAGTGGTTAAACCAGATAAGAAAGGTGCTAAATATGCAAATTTGGATTATGAAGTTTTAGATTATAAACCAGATAAAGATTTAAGTTTGGTTAAAGTAAATTTACATACAGGAAGACATCATCAAATTAGATTGCAAATGGCAAATTTTGGACATAGTATATTTGGAGATCAAAAATATGGTACTAGAGGAAAAGGAAAACAAATTGCTCTTTGGGCTTTTTATTTGGAATTTGAACATCCAGTAACAAAAGAAAAGATGCATTTTTCAGCTTTTCCAGAAAATAATGGTACTTGGAAGTGGAATATGAGTGAATTAGGCATATAAATTTTATTTATATGTCTTTGTAAAGTTGTTAAAAAATATGTAAACAGGCGTATAGACTTGTAGTTTATACGTCTGTTTTATGAAAACAAGAAAATCTTTTATGAAAATAAAATTAAAAGATAATCTATAATCTTTTGAACCTTTTATAAACATTTTGAACTTTTTGAAAAAATTGATGGTAAAATCATATCAGCTTAAGGAAATGAAGTGAGGTGAGAAAAAATGATTGATAAAATCTGTATGTTTCTAACCAACAAGATGAAAAAAGAAATGCCAGACATTGATGATGAAAGAGCAGAAGTAATAAATTATGGATTACAAATTATTTTAGGAGAAATTCCAAAAATATTTATAATGTTAGGCATAGCATATTTATTAGGAGCTTTTAAGTTATCATTAATTACATTTCTAATCATTTTACCTTATCGTACATTTTCGGGAGGATTTCATTTAAAGACACATTTAGGATGTATTATATGTACTAGTTTGATGTATACAGGTCCAGCATTTTTGGCTAAATATGTTAATTTAGATGGAGTAATAAAAATAATAACAATTATGCTACTTTGGACTTTTGCAATGATTATGATTACATTATATGCTCCAGCTGATACAGAAAATGTACCAATTTTAAGAAAAAGTGAAAGAACTCAAAAAAGAGTATTATCTTACATAACTTTGACAATAGCTTTAATTGCAGCAGCTTTGATTGATAATCAAATTATTTCTAATATAATAATTATTGGTTATTTGTTTCAAACTTGTTCAATTACAAGACTTGCATATAAAATTACAAGAAATAAGTATGGACATGAAGTGTATGAGACATCAAATATTTAATTAGTTGATACATAAAGCATTTACCGGTGATGTTTTAGTATTATAAAAAAATTTTTTTAAGGGGGAATTCCTATGTTAAAATTTTTATCAAAATTAGCTGAAAAATATGCTAAAAGTACAAATACAGCTTGCTTTGTTTTTTGTGCAGTACATCAACCAAAAATGCCAGCAAGTTTAATTAAAAAAGATTAATTTAGTTATTAATTTTGACTAAAATTGAAATTTTAGTCAATACATATATCTCAATGTTATTATATGTTTACGAGAATGCTCTAAAAAATAGATTTTCTATTTTAGGGCATTTTCGTAAGCAAGACGACAAAATAAGAAGAAGAGAATTTTCTCTTCTTCTGTTACTTAAAATATATTTCTAATTGTTGTTTAAATAAGGAATCTGTTTTTGTTGTAAATAAATTAACATTATTGTTTTTAGAAAGTAGTTTTCTTACTTCCCATAATCCTATTCCAGAATGATTTTCTTTTTCTGTATAACCTTTGTGGAATATTGTGTCTATATCAATTTCTTTATTTGTATAACTGTTTTCTATAAGAATTATATTTCTGTTATTTTTATCATCTTTTCTAAATGAAATATTGATTATTTTTTCTTTACTTTGTTCAGCTGCTTCTATAGCATTATCTAATAGGATTCCTAAAATTCTTGCAAATTCATAAATTTTCATATGTAAGTCATTTAAATCTAATAAGAAATATATGTTTACATCAATTCCTTTTTCTGTTGCTTCATGATATTTTGAGGTTAATAAGTTGTATATTCCTGGATTGTTAATACTGTCTGGATTTAGAATATATAAATTATTTACTTTTTCGCAATCTTCTTCTAGTTGCACATAATATTTTTTTAAACCTTCCATATCATCTGTGTTAATAAATCCACCTATTGTTGTAACTATATTATCAAAGTCATGTTTGAAACCTCTAACATTATCATGTAATATATGTAAAGTTTTATTATATTCTTCTGCACTTTCTAGTTGTGTTGTTGTTTTTTGTAATTTTACTATTTTAGAAATACTATATAGAGTTATTATGAAATATAATAATATCATAGTAAAATTAGCAAAAGTATAACTTAAAGGTAAAATATCAACATATTTCATTGTAATAACTACTTCTATGATGATATAGAATAATCCAAAGACTAAATTTGCTATTATTAAAGATTTTGTTTTCTTATCTATTTCATCAAATTTTAGAAATGATAAATGCTTATTTTTTATTATATATGCTGCAATAAAAATTAATAAATACATGAATAGTGCAAGTGGTATTCTATATATTGCAATACCTATGGTTTAATCATAAGAGATGTTTAGCAATGTCATATATGGATTTAATAGCAAACTTTGAACTATTGCAAATGTGAAACTTGGTAATAGTCCTGCTAGTATACTCTTTATGGCGTTTGTTTTAAATATATTTTGTATTATAATAAATTGTGCTATATAATTTATTATAACATTGTATGGATTGGGTACACATAAAGCACAAATATTTGAAATTATACCAGTCATAACAATATAATAAAATTTTTCTTTTTTAGTAATTTGTATATTAAAAATACTTATAATTAAGTATAAAGATAATGGTATTTCTAAAAATACTGACATAGGTATCGACAGTATTTTTAGAAGCCAAGGATTTGGTGTACTAATAGCCACCCATAAATTATTTAAAAAATTTGACATCATTAAAAACCTCCAAAATTTCATTTTTATATTTAGGACCAATATCACAAAAATCATTCTTTTGTAAATAAAGTCTATTTTCTACTGGATCTAGATTAGTAACATTTTGAGTATTAACAATAAAAGATTTATGACATCTAACAAAGGTACTAGGCAAACTATCTTCAATTTTATTGAAAGAGCTGTATACTTCGTAATCTCTAGTAAGTGTATGGAAAATTAATTTCATGCCATCTCTTTTAATATAATTAATCTCATTAACATCTACAACAGTATTTTTATTATCGATTTTAATATATTTTTTAGGCAAGCCATTTATATCATCAAATAATCTAACAATAGTTTCTTCAAGTCTTTCTGGAGTCAAAGGCTTGGCGATATAATCAAAAGTTTTAAATTTATAAGCCATCATAGCATATTCTAAATGGCCAGTTGTAAAAATCAAATAAGCATTTTTATTTTTTCGCCTAACTATTTCAGCAATTTCTAATCCATTTTTTCCGTTCTTTAAATTAATATCTAGTATAAGTACATCGGTTTTGTTATTATCAACATAATCTAAAACTTCATTAAAATCATCTGACTTTAATCCGATGCAAGCATCATAACCATGTTTGGCAAAAATGTTTTCTAACATTTTAGGAAGTTTGTCTAAAATATTAATATTATCATCACATATAACGAAATTTAGCATCTTTTCTCCCCCTTTTACATAAAATTTATTAAAAAATTATAGCTCGACAAAAATAAGCAAATTACCTAAAATTTTCCAATAATATTATTAATATAATCTAAAAATTTCATATTGTCAATAGATATTCAGCAAGTTTATCCAAAAGGTAATAATCTACAGGCTGTGGGGATACAAAATATTGCTCTGAAAAAGTAAATGGAATAAATTGGAAAACCAACAAAATTTATAATTCATAAATAAAAAAATGTTTTATCATATAATTAAGATAAAATACATAAAATTTATAAAAGAAAAGGAGTGGTGGTATTGAATAACAATAAAAAGATTTTATTTGGATTAATAGTAATAACAATACTATCTATAACATATTTAGCAAATGGGGATAAAATAACTGAAAACACTGAAAAAACAAGCATAGTTAGTACTCAAAATATAAGTAACAAAAAAATAGGGTGGGGAATTAGAAGAGAAAATAATCATAAACAACCAGATTTAGGAGCGAATAATATAAAATTATTAAAACAAAATAATGGAATTGCATTAGGTAATAGTGAAACTAAAAAAATATACTTAACTTTTGATGAAGGTTATGAGGCAGGATATACAAGTCAGATTTTGCAAACTTTAAAAGAGCAGAATGTAGTAGCAACTTTTTTTATTACTGCACATTATGTAAATACTCAACCAGAATTAGTAGAACAGATGATAAAAGAAAATCATATTATTCGGTAATCACACTGTGAGACACAAGAGTCTACCAGATTTATCAGATGATGAAATAAAAAGTGAGTTATTAACAATGCATCAAACAATTCAAAAAAAATTTAATTATGAAATGAAATATATGAGACCACCAATGGGGGAATTTAGTGAAAGAACATTAATTGATACTGCTAATCTTGGATATAAAACAGTAATGTGGTCATTTGCATATAAAGACTGGGAGGAAAAAAAGCAACCAAGTGAACAAGAAGCAATAAAAATTATTACGCAAAATTTTCACTCTGGGGAAATAATGCTTTTACATGGAAACTCTAAGACAAATACTAATTTGTTACCAGAAATTATAAAACAAGCTCGAGATCAAGGTTATACTTTTGCATCTTTAGATGATTATGAGGAGTAAAGATTATGTTGCAATTTAAAAATTGGAAAGGAATGAGATATTATAAAGAAAAAAGTTAGTAAGATTGATAGATTTTTGGAAATTCCAAAGGAAGTATACTCAGATGAAGTTAAGATTACTATATTGGGTTTTAATGATGTTATAATAGAAAACTTTGAAGGCATTTTAGATTATGAAGAATTTTTTATACGAATAAAAACTAAAAATGGTATAGTTATTTTAAATGGCTATGGCTTTAATTTAGTTAATTTATCTAATGTTGATGTTAAGGTTACTGGAAAAATTGAAAGCATAGAACTTGAGAGAATTGTGGAGGAAAATGAATGTTAATAAAAGTGTTGCTTTGCTATATTTGTGGATATATACGTGTATCTGTAGAAGGATATTATATAGAAAGATTTATTAACATATGCACAAATAAAAAAATTATAATTTGGAATTTGAAAAGAGATAAAAATGTAAAATTATATTTTAATGTATCAATAAATGATTTTAAAACAATTATAAAAATTGCAAAAAAATTAAAATGTCATACAAAAATAGAAAAAAAATGTGGATTACCTTTTTTGTTAAATCGTTATAAGAAAAGAAAAATTTTTGCAATGCTTGTAATAATTGTGGCTATTAGTGCATGTATCGTTTCTAATTTTGTGTGGAACATTGAAATAAAAGTGGAAGATAATAATAATTTAGAAGGAATTTTTGAAGATATTACTCAATCTGGCTTAAATGTTGGAATGTTAAAATCAAAAATCAATACTAAAGATGTGATAAATAAAGTTAGGTTAAAAAGAGATGATGTAGCATGGATGGGAATTGAGCTAAAAGGTACAAATGCTATTATTAGTATAGTTAAATCAGATAAAAAACCAGATATTGTTGATGAAACAGATTACTGTAATATTGTATCTGATAAGGTAGGTATGATAACTAAAATTAGTGCACAAAATGGTACAGCAAATGTAAAGGTTGGAGATACAGTAAATGTTGGAACAGTTCTTATTAATGGATGGCTAGAAGGAAAATATACTGGAATTAGATATGTACATGCAAAAGGAAAAGTAGAAGCAAAAGTATGGCATACAAAATATAAATTTGTACCATATAATACTACGGAAATAAAGGAAACAGGAAAGGTAGAAAAATTTTATTCTATAAAATTTAATAATTTTGAAATAAATTTGCAAAAAAGGGTTTCAAAATTTAAATTTTATGATACAATAGAGGCAGAAGAAAAACTGAAACTATTTTCTGATTTTTATTTACCAATATCTGTAAAAAAAGTAACGAATAAAGAACAAATTAAAGAAGAAAAAACATATAATAACGAACAAGCTAAAGGCTTAGGGATACAAGAGTTAGAAGAAGAATTGAACTTAGAAATAGAAGATAAAAATAGAATTGTAAATAAAAACGTAAATACATATGAAAAGGAAAATGGAATAGAAGTTTATGTGACATATGAAGTTTTAGAGAACATAGGGACAAACGAAAAAATAGTTTTTTGAAGGGATGAGGTACATGGAAGAAAGAAGTTTAAGAATTACAGGAGCAGATACAGGTTTTTTTAATAAGTTAACAAAAACGTTAACAAGGATGTTGATTCCAACAAAAATAGGCATTAATGGAATGGTTATTAATATAAAAAGAAATGCTATGCTAAAAACTTATGAAGCATTTTCTAAAGAAACAGAAGATTATAATAATGATGAATTAGAAAAAAAGTTTGATGCAGCATATACTGCTTATTTAGAATCTTTGGATAAACATATTATGGATTCAATATATAAAAAAGTTAGAAATGGAACAGCTTCAGATTTTGAAAAAGATGCTCTATCAAAATATTATGAAGTAACTAGTTTAAAAGAAAAAGATTATATAGATTATAAATATCGTAAGCAAAAATATTTGATTGATCTTGATTGGCAAGGTATTAATGCAAATAGCAAAGAAAAAGTAAAACAAAAATATATTTCATTTTATATTTACAAAATGGATAGTTTATATAAATCAATACTAAAAAATTATTCTATAAAATTAGCTGATACTACAAATGCTTACGATTCTACAAAAGAATGGATTTATACTAAAATATTTTATACTTTAGAAGAATATATTCAAAATATATTATCTTTGAAAGTAGAAAAATACGACGAAGAATTCAAAGGAATAAAAGAAGATTATGAACGCTTCCAAGGATTTACAGTTGGAAAATTAGATACAAGAGATAATATAGAAAAAAATATGATATTATTAGGAATTAGCAGAAAATTGTTTACACATAGTATACCACTAATTGTAGCAGAACAATGTTATGAAAAACTTTTAAAAGATGCTCGTATATTAGTTCAAGATACTAAAATTGCAAATAAAAGAGAAAAAGCTTACAATATGCTTATTAATTTAATTGAGGATTATAATGTAAGATTATTATCTACAAAGGTATTTTGGGAAGATTTATCTAAAAGAGATGAATATAAAAAATTCTGGGACAAGTATCAAAGAATTTCAAAGTTGAAAGAAACAGATTTTATAGAGTATGTAAAACAAAAAGAAGTTTTATTTATAAAAGATGATTTAAAGAAAATTCATGATGAAAATAATAAAGTAGATTATTCTAAATTAGAAACATATTATAAGAGAAAATTATTAGATTATGGTCAAATAAGAGAGTTACATAATGAGTGTAAATCTTGTGGAAAATATTTTGGAAATATCCGAAATATTGTTAATAAGCTTAGTGCATAAATAATTAATTCAAATTGCAAAAGTAAATTTGTTGTGACATTCTATAATGGAAAGGATGAAAATAAATGTGTGAAATTGTATATGAAGATATAGAACCAAATAAAGAATATGAAGATACAATAAAAAAAGTTTTAGAAGAATGTTATAAAGAAGAAAAATTATTAAATTCTAAACTAATAATTACAGTAACTTTAACAACACCAGATAATATACAAAAAATAAATAAAGAATATCGTCAAATAGATAAGGCAACTGATGTACTATCTTTTCCAATGTTTGAAAAAGATGAGTTAGATGAAAAAATAGAAAAACAAGACTTTTTGTATGAAGATGTTTTGGGTGATATTATTATTTCTGTTCAAAGAGTAGAGGAACAAGCAAAAGAATATGGACATAGTTTTGAAAGAGAATTAAGTTATATGGTTGTTCATGGTTTTTATCATTTGATGGGATATGATCATATAGAGGAAAAGGACAAGGTTCTAATGAGACCTAAGGAAGAAAAAGTGCTTAATAGTTTGGGAATTACTAGAAATAAAGAATAAAATTTAATAAAGTAAATATGGCAGACTTAATAATAACCTTAAAAGGTATAAAATTTAATGTCTGCTTTTATTCTAATGACGTTTTGAGAAAGGAATGTGATAAAATGGAAAGAGGTAATGCAAAAATTGTAATAGTAGTTTTGGTTATTTTGATTATATTAGCTGGAGGTTTTTTAGGGTATAAAATTGTAGAAAAGAATGGTAAAAATATAGAAACTGCCAATGAACAAAGTAGCGATAATGATGTGTTAGTTACAGGATTAAGCAAAAAGGAAGAAAAACAAGTGCAAATATATAAAGGCAATGATAGACCTATTGCAGTGATGATAGATAATCATAATCAGGCTTGGCCACAAGTTGGACTTCAAAAAGCTTATATGGTGTATGAAGCGATTGCTGAAGGTGGAGAAACACGTTTAATGGCTTTATTTAAAGGTGTTGATGTAGAACAAATAGGACCAGTGCGTAGTGCTAGACATTATTTTTTAGATTACGCTATGGAAAATGATGCAATTTATGTTCATTTTGGTTGGAGCCCACAAGCAAAAAGTGATATAAAGAAATATTTTATAAATAATATTAATGGAATTGAAGAAGATGGAACTACTTTTTGGAGAACTAAGAAAAAGTCAGCACCACATAATGCTTTAACAAGTACAGAAAAAATATTAAAATCTGCAGAAAATAAAAAATATAGAACTACTTCTACTAAAGAAAGTGTGTTAAATTATGTAACAGATGAGGTGAATTTGGAAGATGGCCAAAGTGCTATATCTATAACTATTCCACATTCTAAATTACAAATTGTAATATATGAATATGATGCGAAAAATAAAGTGTATAATCGTATAGCTAGAAAAAAAGCTCAAACAGATTGGACAACAGAAGAAAATTTAACAACGAAAAATATTATTGTTACTATGTGTGACAATTCAAATTTGAATGATGGAGAAAATAAGGGAAGACAGACTTTACAAAATATTGGAACTTTTGATGGATATTATTTAACTAATGGTAAAGCAATTAAAATTAAATGTATAAAAAATGCAAGAGATGAACAGACAGTTTATAAAGATTTACATGGAAATGAGATTAAAGTTAATGATGGAAATACATGGGTTAATATTTGTCCAACAGATGCGAAAATTGTTATTGAAGGTGAAACTGAAGCTGGAGTATAAAAGTTAAGATTTTAAATATATAAAAGTAAAATTTATTAAGAAATGGAGAAAACAGAAATGAATGTTTATGATATTGCTAATGATTTAGCTCAAGGAATTAAAAAATCAGAAGAATATGTTAATTATAAGATGGCAAGAGAGGCTATTAACTTAAACAAGGAATTATCAGATAAAATTAAAGAGTTTGATAAGTTACGTTATGAAACACAATTAGAAGTAATGCAAACAGGTAATAATAATCCTGAAAAACTACAAAAAGTTCAAGAAAAATATGCTGAATTAATAGAGCAAAATGATGCTAAAAGATATTTTGAGGCTGAAACAAGATTTAATGTTTTAGTTGCAGATATTAATAAAATTATTGGCGAAGCAATTAAAGATGTTATGGAGTAATTTTTAGCTGTAGATTTTTAGTGTAAGTATGGAAAACTTGTTAGTTGGAAAGGAATGAACTTTTATATGGAGTTTTTAGTTGTTGCTGTTTTTAGTATTATATTAATATTTATGTTGTTTTTTATTTTTAGTGTTAATATGAAAAAACTTAAAAATATGACAAATATAAAAGAATTAGATGATATAAGTAATAAATATCCTAGTAATATAGAAATTTGTAAAGAATATTTGAAAAAGTTAAAGAATGAAAATGTTCAAATTGAGGAAAATAAAGATTCAGATGCAACTGTGTATATTGCTGTTACTAATAAAATTTCTATTGGAAACTTAAGAAATAGCTATACTAGAATTCAAACAATAGCTCATGAATGTTTACATTCAATTCAGAATAGAAAAATATTATTGTTTAATTTTATTTTTTCTAATACATATTTATTATACTTTTTTGTTATTTTAGTTTTGTCTGTATTAGGAAAATTACAAAATCAAATGACTTATGTTGCAATATTAGCAATTTTAGGAGTGGTTTATTTGGTTGTTAGAATGTATTTGGAAGATGATGCAATGATCAAAGCTAGATATTTGGCTAAAGAATATTTGGAGGAAAAAAATATTTCTGAAAAAGAGCAAATTAACAAATTAGTTAAGCAGTATGATGTGGTTAATGATTTAGGTATTCGTTGTGTACATTATCAATTGTTTTTAAGCGTTTTGTCAAAAGTTGCAATTTTAAGTTTGATCTGTTTTTGGCGCTAAATCTCAATTTGATATGGGACATTTAACTTATTGAAAAAAATTAAAAAAATTAAAAAAACTCTTGACAAATTTTTGATTATGCTTTATAATCTTTTTTGTCAGGAAAAATGCAGGTGTAGTTCAATGGTAGAACCTCAGCCTTCCAAGCTGATGACGTGGGTTCGATTCCCACTACCTGCTCC
>CAKPOI010000036.1 GCA_934169775.1 uncultured Clostridia bacterium | reverse complement strand
CTACCTTTAACTTGAAGCATATCATTCCATTCATAAACTGAATTGTGCGGTAATTTTTTATTTTCCTCGTATTTAAAACCAAACTTTTCAAGTTCTTTTAAATCTATATCATCTCTTATTTTTAACATATCTATTCTCCTTTCAATTGTTGTTCAACTTCATTAAGCCTTTTATGAAATTCTTGTAAAATCTTATAATCTGATAAATCTATTTTTATAGTTTCCAATTTACTTGATGTTATGTCATTTACTTCGCCATAAAATAAATGTGGTTTCATTACACTTACAACTATTTGATTATTTTTTATATTATTATGTAAAAATTCTTTGCATACTACATACAATGACTGTAATGCTATTTCTTTATTGTATAGTTTTCTTTCTAATATACTTATTCGTTTTTCTAAAGGTTCCCTCGCTTTTTCATATTCTGTTTTTTTAAGTTCTGTTTTTAATTCTTCTATTTGTTTCTGTGTAAAATGATTTTTACTACCAAGTGGTATTGTTATAATCATATCTATTCTCCTCCTTGATCGTTTTTCTTTATCAATTCTAATATAATACTAAAATTTATATTAGGAATTATACTTTGGATACGCTCTGCTTTATATTTCTGTTTAAGTTCCTTTATAATTTTCTTCGCTTCCTCTTTTTCAACTTTCTTGATTTGAAATCTGCCTTTTCTTGCGTCATTTCCTATAAAATTCAATAGACAAGTATTAGCTCCTTTTTCTGTTGTTTCACAAATTCGTGGAAATTGAAACTCTTTTTTTACATCATTTCATATCATGTATCTATATTCCATCTTTGCCTCTTTACATAAGTGCTTCAAATGTAACTTGTCCATCTTCCATTATCCCACTTAAGATATTATCACTTATCATTTTTTCCTTTGCTTGATTATAAAAGTCCTTTTTTATTTCAAAGCCATAAGCGTTTCTTTTCAATTCTGCACAAGCTCTTAAAGTTGAAGCACTTCCGTGCAACTGGATCTATTACTACATCCCCTTCATCTGTAAATATTTCTATTAGTCTCTTTAATAGACTTATTGGTTTTTGTGTTGGATGTATTTTAGGGTATAACTTAGAATTATCTCTTTTCCATTCAAACCAATTAAATATCATTTTTCCTTTTTGTTCTTCTGTTTTGCCATTATTAAATTTTGGTAGCTTATCTCTATAAAGTACCACTGCATATTCTGTTGCTCCTACTATTTTCATATTAGCTTTTAATACTGATGCAGAATAATTTTTTACAAAAACAAGTGGATAACTTTTCATCAAACCATGTTTTTTCGCCTCATCTATTACCATTTGCATTTGTTCAAAAGCACAAAATACTATCATTGCTGGTGCTTGTCCCTTTTCTTTTGGTTCTTTCTTTAAATATCTCGTACAAAAATCAAAGAAATTATTTATCTTAAAATCATTATCTGTATCAAAAAAACTTTTTCCAGCTAGTTTGCTTTCTCCGTTTTTGTTATCTCCATCTTTATACCACATAGGGTTGCTTGCATAAGCATTGTTTCCAAGATTATATGGTATGTCTGCTATTATTAGTTGTGCATGTGGTATCCCATATCTTTTAGCATTTTCAAAGTGATCGTTATACAATTCTATCTTACATTTTCTGTTCATCTTTTATTTTCCTTTCATTTTATTATTCTTAATTCCAAATCAGGATACTTCTTTTCAAATAATTTATGTTTTAATTTGAATACATCTGTCTGCAATCCTTTTACACTTATATCTAATCCCATTGTTCTCCTCCTACTTCATAGTAATTCTCATGAATTAATGAAGTTCAATTTTTTCTCCACATTCTGGACATTGTAGAAATCTTTTTATATACTGCATACCTCTATATTTATATGAACTACTCTTAATATCTATCTGCCTATATTCAAATTCACAATTACATTTATTGCATCTTGTTCTCTTTAACGTGTTCCCATGTTTTATAATTTTCATTTTATCTCACTTCCCATTGTTATTTAATCTTGAAACTCTTTAATAACTTTATTTAAGCACTTATTGTGTAAAGCTAATACTAATTTTCCACTTTTTGTAAGACTTTGCGGAATACTTACTATTCCTCCGCTTCTTTCGTATTTTTTTGTATCTAGTCTTATTTCATCGTTACAATAATCGCATATATAATATTCATATATTTTTTTAGGCTTAGTATTTACTAAATAACTATTACTATTTTTTTGTTCTTTTTTATAAATTGGAATTTCTTTTCTTTGTTTATACTTAAAAATATTTTCTTTTATCATTGTATTCTCCTAATCTATATGTGGAATATGATTATCGTTAGATTCCTCTAGCTCTATTTGTTCTGCTTTTTTCAAATATGCTATGTATTTTCGCATATGTTTTTTCATTTTTTTGATTCTAGATTTACACTCATTCAGACTATGTTTGACTAACTCAATTTCTTCTTTTCTTTCAATTGTAGACATGCTTCTTATTTCTCGTGCTAGTCTGTATCCACTTCTTTTACTACTGTATATTACAACACGTTCATTCTTTAATTTGCTTATAGCTGCTCTAACATTTCTATCTGATAAACCTGTTTTATCTACTAATTCTTTTCTTGTAGTGAATTTTGTACTACTCAAATATTCTTCTATGTTACTTTTCATTTATAGTTCCTCCTTGGTTTGCATATAAAAAACTCATATCTCCATAATCTCGTTGATTTCCGAAATTATATAATTTGTTTTGTTGAGTCTTTTGTATTTCTTCATCTTCCCATCTTTTTTGTTTTAGCCATGTCGATGGGTATGGTATATAACTTCCACCATCTTTCTGCCAGTCAGCACTGCCCCTAAATTGCTCCAATTTATTTATCATAAAACTAAACAATTCATTCGATGGTTGATTTTTTCTAAACCACTTTTTTACATCTTGTTTTTTTACTTTTTTGGGATATTTTTTATAAAATTCTTCAAATTGTTGCTCCCATATTTCTTTTTTTGGTCCTAGTCGGTCAAGTTCATCTTGACCATATATATTATTTATATCTTTCTCTATCTCTATCTCTATCTCTGGTGGAGTTTTGTCCGACATTTGTCCTAACATTTTAACCTCTTTTTGAATCTCTGCTCTATAGAGCCTTTTCCTATCCGCTTCCGTACTACTTTTTCCTATAAAGTTCTGTATATCTAGCATGTATATTGCTCCATTATCTAAAACTTCAATTAATCCTAAATCTTGAAATATCTTCAATGCCTTTTCAACTGTTCCGACTTGATGCCTAACAACTTGTGCTAGTGCCGATGGCGTATACGGTATTACATCTTTAAACATTAGTTTCCCATTATTTTTTAAGCTTCTCAAATATAGTTTCATTAAAATATCAGAATATAAATATCCATCAGGCATATTTTGTAGTATAATCATTTCTTCTGATTCATAAAAGTTATCTTTTACTTTTAAATAATAATATTTTTTGCTATCTGACATATCTTTTCCTTTCGTAAAAAAATTTAATCTAAATAATTTCTTTTAAATTCTTGCATGAATAGATTGTGACTATATTTTGTTTCAAAAACTTTTTGTGCTAGTTGTTGAATTTTTCTCTTTACCTTTTGATTATCTTCCAATTCTCTATGACATTTTCGGCAAAGAGGTATAGTCAGTCCCCACTCCATGCTTTTTCTTCTATTGCATCCTCCTATCGCCTCATGTATATCTAATCTTTTTTCATCACATAAAAAACATTTATCTAAGTTAGTTGCTATTATGCTATATCGTTGTTCTTCCATTTTTCTTTGCTTTTTTGTTTTCTTTTTTATTTTAGATACTTTTTTATATTTTTTTTGCAAACATGCACTACAATCACTAAATATTATTTGTTGTTTTTTTTTCTTGCAATAGAAATATACTTTTCCCTTAATTGTTCTTCTTAAAAAATATATGCACATTTTATACCTCTTGTTTTTTTGTCATTTCTATGTTATACTATCAACAGTACATATATTTATGTGTTTAGAACTAGTTTGTTTTGCTGACGTCTAGTTCTTTTTCTTTGTTCATTTCTTCACTTAGTTCTTCTTGAATATCAAAATACAAATCTTCTATTAATTTTTCTACTATATCTAGCATTTTTATGTTTTTATACATATTATTTGATTGTCCAATATTTCTCACTGATATCAATTTATTATATATACTTTGCTTTACTTCATAATTTTCTTTCTTTAATGCTTTTATTTGTTCTTCCTGCTGCAATAAAATCTCTCTTTGTTCTCTGTTTTGGTTTTTATAATAATTTTCATTTTCTATCATTTACTTATTTCCTTCCTTAAAATCTCTATAAAATCTTTGTTGCTTATTCTGTCATCTTCCATACAATTCATCTCCTTCCTTTTTCTTTACTGTTGTCTTTAGTATTGTTATGTTGTATAATCTACCTAACTTTAAGTGAAAGTGAGGTGATTGACTTGAATATTATTTGTAATAATATAAATGATTTTTGTACTATGATTACAACTTGTATCTCTAATAATATAAATGATATTCGTGTTTTTATAAGTGAACAAGAAAGTTATCCAAATGGTCCAATTACTGCATTATCCTCTAAAAATAACTCTTCTTTTACATATGTTTTATTTACTCCATTATATACAGCCATATATAGCAGTAACATAAAAACTAATGAATACGATAATATCTATAATATTTTAGAAAAATGTCAAGAAAATTGTAATCATGATTTTCGTATACAAATATTTGATAAACTTAATTTTAAAGATAATAACTTGTATATTGGTAAAGAATTACAAATTATTTAATATTTGTATTTTTAATGAATATGCCGTTAGCAATTGATTCCTTACATTAATTGCTGACTCGGCATTATAATTTTGTTCGTTTTCTATTTTTTCAATTAAATTATTTACATCAGCCAATGTAATTAATAGTTCATTTCTTTTTGTTTTTTCATCCATATTTCTCCTCCTTCTGTTTACTTTTTATTTGGCATCTTTTATCTGTACACTGTTATACAATTATCTAATATATACAAGCTTGCTTGATATACTAAATATACTGACATTGCCCATGCTGTTATTCTTACTGTTGCTTTTCCTATTAGTTCATATAGTTTATTTTTTTTTGTTTTTTTCATTTGCTTTACCTTCTTTCACTTATAAATTCATTCCAAGCTTTTCTTGTTACCAACCTTGGCTTTGTATATGTTTGAACTGCTAAATCTTTATTATTAAAAAGCTTTCTTACATTATTTATTGGTATTCCTGTTTCTTCTGCTATTTGTTCGGCTGTTAATAATTCAAAATCATCTTTTTTATTTACCAATATTTCTAATTTCGAATTAATTTCTTCTAATATTTTTTCCATTTAATCACTTCCTCTCTTTTTGTACCTTGTCGCAATTATTTTTGTTTAGTTTTCTCAACTTTTACTGTAAAAAAATATTCATAAATTTCTGTTTTTGGTATTTCTAACTCATTTGATAAATTAAAAATTTCTTCCTGAGTGAAAAAAACATTTCCATTTAATTTTAAATTAAATGTTGAACATGCAATTCCTATTGCCTTTGCAACTATTTCTTGTGTTAGGCCTTTCTCTCGTATTAATCCTTTTATCTTTGATGAATCGAAAATCATTTTTTCCTCCTTTCATTTGTTTAGTTTTCTAAACTGTCATTATATTATCAAATCCTTTTCCTATTGTCAATACTTTTTTTAAAAAAAATTTATTTTTCTAAACTTTTTGTTTAAAAAACAATTAAAAACATTGACTTTTCTAAACTTTTCACTTATAATAATAATTGATTGGAGGAATTACTATGAACGAATTAGTAGATACTTTTTCAAATAGACTCAATACAGCTATGAGAATAAGAAATTTAAAACCAGTTGAATTATCAGAAAAAACAGGAATTGATAAATCAAAAATAAGTTCATATATGTCTGGCCGATATAAAGCCAAACAAGATGGAGTATATTTGCTTGCTCAAGCATTACAGGTAAACGAAGCTTGGCTTATGGGCCTAGATGTTTCAATGGAAAAAGAAATAAATATATATAAAACTGATAAATCGGGAAATTCTGTAATTCCTATCCCTATACTGCGGTACAGTCAAAGCCGGATACAATTATCTAGCACAAGAAAACTGGATTGGAACTATTGATGTTGAAAGTTCATTAGTTGGAAATGGTGATGAATACTTTGCTTTAAAAGTGCATGGTGACAGCATGTTCCCTGTTCTTATTGAAAACGATGTTGTTATTATTAAAAAGCAAAGTGATTTTGAAACTGGAGATATTGTTGTAGCAATCATAAATGGTAATGAAGCAACAATAAAAAAAGGTAAAAAAAGCGATAGCAGTATTTTATTGCAACCATTAAACACTGCTTATGAACCACTTATATTTACAAAAGAAGAAATGAAATCTATTCCGGTAACAATTGTTGGAATTGTAAAACAATTAAAAAGAATATTCTAGCCCAAATAAAAAGAGAAATATGCTACAAGTTTGCGACAAGGTACATATTTCTCACATATAAACACTATTGAAAGTGATTACTTTTATATTATACACTATAAAAGCCTTCATTTTCAATAGTAAATTTAAAAATTTATATTAAAATGGAGGTATTTTATTATGGAAAGAAAAAACAAAAAAACAAAATCAGTTGGGAACGGTGAAGGTTCATTATATTATAGTGAAACTTTAAAATGTTGGATCTATCAATACGTTTATAATGGAAAAAGAAAAACGTTAAAACAAAGAAAAAATGAACAAAGTAGAGAGTTTAAAAAAAGAGTAACAAGCCTAAAAAGTAGTATAGATAATGGCAATTATGTTGAAACTAACAAAGATACTCTACTTATGATTTTAGAAAGATATATTGAGCAAAAAAATAAAGATGGAATCACATCAGATAGAACTTATTTAAGAGATACTGAAACATTAAATCAAATTAAAAACACTTGCAATAGTTGGATTAATAAGCCCATTCAAAAAGTAACTGTCGAAAATATTGAAGATTCAAAAGAAAATATGAGAAAATATTCCAACAGCACAATTGACAAAATATGGATTTCACTAAAAAAAGGATTTAAGATAGCTTATTCTCGTAGAAAAATATCTTATAATATAATGGAAGACGAAACATTAACAAAGCCTATCTCAAAAAAAGCAGCCAAAGTTGTTGCAGCTCTTTCTAAAAAAGAAGAAACTAAATTAATTAAGATATTGATTTCAAATAAACACAAATATAACAATATTCTCTTATTACAACTTTATACTGGAATGAGAATCGGAGAAGTATTAGCTCTATCCAAAGACTGTATTAACTTTAAAAACAATACTATTACTGTATATAGAACTATTACTAGAAATATACATGGCAAAGCTATATTAGGAGAACATACAAAAACATTTGATAAAAAAACAGGTATAGATAATGGAAAGAGAACATTCACTATGAAATCTAATGTAAAAGAAATTATACAAAAAATATATTCTAATAAAATTACAAATATAAATAATTTATTATTTTGGGATTATAATAAAAACTTTTTTATAACAGATGGTGAAGTCAATTCATACCTAACAAGATTAAATGACAAATATAAAATATTAGATAATCCAAATGAAACCTTATCTACTCACAGATTAAGGCATACTTTTATAACAAGATGTCAAGAAAATGGAGTAAGTCTACCAGTAATTCAGAAAATAGTTGGACATGTTAAAGGAAGTAAAATAACTAATAATATTTATACAGATGTCTCTTTAGATTTTATAGCAAAAGAACTAGAAAAAATCAAATAACCTCTCTACTGCATTTCTATTGCATTACTTTCAATATTTAAAACCATATAAATCTTGTATTTTCAAGGCTTATATGGTTTTATAATTTGGTGTTCCCAGACAAAAAAGCTTAGCTGGAATGACTACTCACCTTATAGCAGAGTTTTAGTTTCTGCCCCAATGTTAGACGAAAAAGTCAAAAAAATTGGAGCTGTAAAAGGTGGATTAGAAGATAAGTTAAATCCATATACTGCCGGAATACTTGATAATGCTAATGAAATATTGAATTTTAACAAGTATTTTAAGTACAATGGTAAAAGTCAGCAGCAGTCCAACTCTGAAAAAGCAAAAAGAGGAAAAAATAATAGTAGCACTTTAGAACCTTCTACTGTAATGTCTATAACCACTTCTTCTGTAAAATCAGATGTTGTAAGACAGATTATGGATGACGGCATTTTCAGAATAATTTCCCTGGATTTATTAAGAGGCAGAACTTTCACTAATTCTTTTTATATAGTAGATGAAGCCCAGAACATTAGACCAGAGGAAATAAAAACACTTCTTACTAGAATAGGAAAAGATTCAAAAATTATTCTGTTAGGTGATCCATCACAGACAGATGCCAGAGGCTTAAATGAACGTTATAATGGTTTGACATATGCATCTGAATTATTAAAAGACAAACCTTTCTGTTGTCAGGTTGGATTTGACGAAGATGAGTCTGTTCGCAGCCCATTTGTTAAAGAGATTTTAAAACTGTTTTAAATTTTCAAATGTAACATAATTTAGCCGGTATTCAAAAATATGAACACCGGCTTTAAATTAATTGTGTGTCTTAAAAATTCCAGTTATACCTTCAGACTGTATTGTGACACCAATTTCCGGTGTGCATATATCAATCTGATTTTCTGGTAAACCTGTTCTTTCCAATAAATATTTACGCAACCATTTCTGAGTAATAAGCTCTCCATGATTAATAGATATAGATTTCTTATATGGAAAAACATTCAGAAAATTAAATATAATATCTCTTGCCCCATGTGAAGTAAGTTCAGAAGTTGTCATTGCCTCACATCTTCTGATATATTTGTTGCCATAACAATTTACACTATCACCTCTCTGTGAGTGAAGCAGCTTGTACATAACAGAATTAACTGCTGCATATCCAAGTCCATGTACTAATACATTAGGATTTGCAATAAGGCTTTCCATATAAACACGTACTGCACCATAGTCGCCCATCCCACCTGGAGCTAAAATAATCTTAGGGCTAGAATCTTTTATTATATTTTTTCTCATTATTTTCCGATCTGCTGAACGTGGAACACACATCGTTTGGCTTGGCAAAAATTTTCTCATTTCTGGCCTTATATCAAGATCAGTATACATAAATTTTGCATTATAAATCTGTGATGACTTGCCCTCAATAATTACAGGTACTTTTTTTGGAATAGAACCATTTTCTTTAAAAGTTTTTATTTTGTATAATGTTTCCTGATGTCTGCCAAAAGCAAATGTTGGACATATTACAGTCATATCTCTCTTTATTGCCCAAGCAATATTTTCCTCCAAACACTCATCAAATCGTGAGTCTGTAGAATCAACATCTCCATAAGTAGATTCCACAACAAATGATGATACATTTGCGTTTCTATCTTCTTCAGGTGGTAATTCCACATCAAAAAACAAGTTCTTATCCTTATAATCACCTGTATGAATAATTACAATATCTTCTTCACCAGGGCAAGAAATTATTATTTTAACTACACATGCCCCAATTAAATGACCATTACCGTAAAATACTATACGTATATTTTTATGTGGCTTAATTTTCTTACAATATGCACATCCTACAACTTGTTTTAAAGTTCTTTCAACCTCATCAATAGTTGCTATAGTTCTGCCTAACTGCTTATCTACAATAGTAGTAGTATCAACTAATGCTACATCCATTAATTTTGCAGTATCATAACTAGTATAAATTTTACCAGTAAATCCTTGACGTACAATTGTCGGTAGTAATCCAACATGATCAAAATGAAGATGTGTAATTATCCCAAAAGACAATTTTTCAGCCTTAAATGGAAAGAAACCATTCAAATATGAATTTTCTCCCTGAAATGCTCCAGCATCAAGAAAGAATCTTACATTTTCACCATTTGGCCAATGCACAGAATAAAAAAAACTAGATCCTGAAACTTCGCTTTGCCGGCAATACCTATGAACATAAAAATTTTTATTACTCATATCATGCCCTCCTATGAAAAATATTAAATTTTAGGACACATTAATCTTTCAAGCAGAAACATCAATGTGTCCAAGGTTTTTAATGATTCATTTTCGCTCTTTTTCTGTATTCATAATCTAAGAGTGCATGATTATCATTTTGAATAGAACAAATTCTCAATATCGGAATTGAAGTTACAATAAGAATTACCAATAATATTCCAGACAGCAACATTAATATATCTCGTCTTACTACAATTGCTGCAATAAACAAAAAAATGTCTACTATTGCTCCTATAACAAAACGTGTTGTAAAAAAAGATGTAACTTTGTCCAAAACCTCCTTATTATATTTCATCCAATTTCTAAGTGTTTGTTGAGGCATTTTTCTAACTCTTAAAGAGTCTAATTTTATAAAAATATGCCCTCTCTTCCGGTAAAAATAACGAAAATAACTTTGCATTTCTTCTCCTTCTGCATGGAACACCATGCTTGAAACTTAGTCTACTTGTAACTCCATAATTATAGCACTTTTAGCCTTCTTCTGTCAACATAACTCTGTCATTTCCTAAAACTAATTTGAATAAGTTAATAATATCATCATTTACAAAAATTGCACCACAGCTTTTTTCTTCTTCACCAATTTTTACAAAAACATGAATATTATTTTTATCACCAGAAAAATAACAAATTCCCCCTCTAAGTTTAGCTTTATTTTCCTCATCTAAATCTGTAATATCAAATATTAATTTTTGCTTTTTTTGTTCTTTAAAATCACTAATTTGGTTTGCAATAATTGTTGTATCATCTTCTCTAACACTTAATCTACCATCTACTATAACAATATTTTCTTCATATAATGATTCTTTACTTTTCATATATGCATTTTCAAAAACAATTATTTCTGCACTCCCATATAAATCTTCTATTGTAACAAATGCCATAATTTTATTATTTTTTGTATATTTCTTTTTTATACTTGTTATAATTCCTGCATATTTTACTTGTTGACCATCTTTAAATTTATTTACATTATACCCTTGTCCAAAACTTTCTACATCATTTTGCTCATCTATATGATTCAAATCTAATGTACTTATATCTGTTTGTTTTTCAATTAATTTTCTATATTTTTCTAAAGGATGACCAGAAATATAAATACCTAACATTTCTTTTTCCATAGAAAGTCTATCTTTATCAGAAACCTCTGGATGTATTTCAAAAGCATATTTTTTATCTTGCATTTCATCTTTTTCCTCTTTAGCCCCAATATCAAACATCGAAAATTGACCTTCAAGTCCCCTCTTTTTTTCACTTTGAATTCCATCTATTATTTGTTCAAAAGAAGCCAATAAAGTTGCTCTAGTCTGTTCAAAATCAGAAAAAACTCCTGCTTTTATAAAGCTTTCAACACATTTTTTATTTACACTTTTATCTACTATTCTCTCACAAAAATCCACAAATCCTTTATATAAGCCATTTTTTTCTCTTTCTTCTATAACAGCATCAACAGCTGCATTTCCAACATTTTTTATACTTCCTAAACCAAATCTAATTTTTCCATCTTCAACAGTAAATTTAGTCATACTCTTATTTATATCTGGTTTTAAAATTTCAATTTTTAATCTTTTACATTCATCAATATATTCAGGAATTTTATCCAAATTTCCTAAAAAGCTATTCAGAGTTGCAGCCATAAATTCTGCTGGATAATATGATTTTAAATATGCTGTTCTATATGCTACAACTGCATAACAAGCCGCATGTGATTTATTAAATGCATATTTTGCAAACTCTGCCATTTCATCAAATATTTTATTAGCAGATTTTTCATCTATCCCATTTCTAACACAACCTGGCACAATTACATTCCCATTTTCATCTACTTGACCATGAATAAAAATTTCCCTTTCTTTAGCCATAACATCAAGCTTTTTCTTTCCCATTGCACGTCTTACTAAGTCTGCTCTTCCTAAAGAATAACCTGCCAATTCACGAACAATCTGCATTACTTGTTCCTGATAAACCATACATCCATATGTTACGTTAAGTATTGGCTCTAAGGTTGGATGTGTATATTCATTATGTCCTGGATTTTGTTTTCCTTTTATATATCTTGGAATTTGATCCATTGGACCTGGTCTGTATAAAGATACTCCAGCTACTATATCTTCTAAGCAATCTGGTTTTAATTCTTTCATAAAGTTTGTTATACCTTGACTTTCAAATTGGAACACACCTGATGTATTTCCTTCTTGCCATAATTTATATACTTTAGGATCTGCCATATCTTTATCATATTCAACTTTTATTCCTCTATTTTTCTCCACTAAATCTATTGTATCTTGAATAACAGTTAGTGTACGCAATCCCAAAAAGTCCATCTTTAAAAGTCCTAATTCTTCTAATGTTGTCATTATATATTGTGTAGAAATTTGATTATCTCTTACATATAATGGCACATATGTATCTACTGGATCTTTTGTTATTACTATTCCACAAGCATGTGTTGAAGCCTGTCTTGGCATTCCTTCTAATCCCATTGCTATATCTAATAGATTTTTTATTTCTGGCTCATTTTCATATCTCTGCCTTAATTCTACATTTTGCTCTAAAGCTTTTTTTATTGTTATATGTAACTCATTTGGTATCATTTTAGCTAAAACATCAGCTTCTGAATATGGAACATCTAAAACTCTTGAAACATCTCTAATAACCATTCTTGCAGACATTGTCCCAAAAGTTATAATTTGTGATACATGGTCATGTCCATATTTTCTAGAAACATAATCTATTACTTCTTGTCTTCTCTCATAGCAAAAATCAACATCAAAATCAGGCATACTAACTCTTTCTGGATTTAAAAATCTCTCAAAAAGAAGTCCATATTTTATTGGGTCTATATCTGTAATTCCTATGCAATATGCTAATATTGAACCTGCCCCTGAACCACGTCCTGGTCCTACTGGTATTCCTTCTGATTTTGCATGATGAATAAAATCCCAAACTATTAAATAATAATCTACATATCCCATCTTTTTTATAACTGATATTTCATATTCTGCTCTTTCAATAATTTCCTTTGAAGGATTTTCTCCATACCTTTCTTTTAGTCCATCATCACATAATTTTTTTAAGTAATCATAATGTGTTGCAAATTCTGGTGGAACATCATAATTTGGCAATATTGTATGTCCAAACTCAAATTCCACATTACACTTTTCAGCTATTTTTACCGTATTTTCTATCGCATCTGGAAAATTACTAAAATAATCACTCATTTCCTCTGGCGATTTTACATATAATTCATCTGTGTCAAAATGCATTCTATCTGGATCACTCATTCTTTTTCCTGTTTGTATACACAACAAAACTTCATGATTATATGCATCTTCTCTTTTTAAGTAATGTGCATCATTTGTAGCAACAAGTGGTATATCTAATTTTCTTGCAAGTTTTATTAATTTTTGATTTGCTAAAACCTGTTCTTGTATTCCATTATTTTGAATTTCTATATAATAATCTTCTCCAAAAACTGATTTATGCCACAATGCCACTTTTTCTGCTTCTTCTTCTCTTCCATTCATCAGATTTTGATTTACTTCACCTGCTAAACATGCACTTAAACAAATTAATCCTTCATGATATTTCTCTAGTATCTCCTTATCAATTCTTGGTTTATAATAATATCCATCAACAAAACCTAAGGAAACTAATTTACTTAAATTTTTATAACCTTGATTATTTTTTGCAAGTAATATTAAGTGATAATATTTATTGTCTATCCCTGGCTCTTTATCAAATCTAGAACGTACAGCTACATATACTTCACATCCTATTATTGGCTTTATTCCTTCTTTTTTACAAGCTTTATAGAAATCTATTGCCCCATACATTACTCCATGGTCTGTTAGTGCCATAGCATCCATTCCTAGTTCTTTTGCTCTTACTGGTAAATCTTTTATTCTATTTGCTCCATCTAATAAACTAAATTCACTATGTATATGTAAGTGTACAAATTTTGACATATATAGTTTCACTCCTCCATTTTAAGCTTATTTTTTTCTATTATACATATAATGGAATCTTATAAATAAGATTCCACTACATTTTTGAACTATTACATCATTTTAAATTTTTAATCAACTTCATTCTCATCTTGCTGACAATATTTGTTTAGAACTGCCCAAACAACACTATGTGCATTTATTATAGGTATACTGGCAATCTTTCCATTTATACTATAATAAACTCGATTTACATCTGCTGTACAGTCCCAGTTAATATACAAGTCATCAGCTTCTGGTATAACTTTAAGAAGTTTTTTGGAAATTTCATTATTATTGCCAAATCCTTCTACAAGTCCTTTAAAAGTAGCCATTATACACCGTTTTTCAAGTTCCTTAGTATAGGCCTCATTATCCTTTTTCCAACTTAAAATGATTTTGTTCATAATTCTCCTCCTTTTTGATAATGTAATATGTAGCATTACTAAAAATACTTCATATTTTTACTTTTTGTATATTGCTTTCTTCCGGAGGATTTTAGCCCTCCGGATTTCCGAAAGGCTTTTCTTACCTTTACTTTTCAGATTATAACACCTATTCCTTATTTTTGCAACATCTTTCTTTGGAGAGTCTAAAGTGCTACACCACCAACACCGCACGGAAGCCATTGCTGTAGTAGCCGTAACCGTTAGTAAGGTATGAGCCCAACACACCAGCACCACCGCCGTCGTCGCAATGGCCACCACGTACGACAAACGGACAATCCAAATGTCCTATTAGTGTTAGATCGCTATCCCATGCATATCCATATCCAACTGAACCAGCTACTGCATTTGCTGCTGACGTAAACCAATTCCAATTTTCATTTGTTCCATATGGAGCATAGAACGCAAATGATGATGCTACTTCATTTACTCCTATACCTTTATGTTCTGCCATTTTGTCATAATTATATTTTG
>CAKPOI010000035.1 GCA_934169775.1 uncultured Clostridia bacterium | reverse complement strand
TTAGACAATTCAATTATACTACTTGAATCACTTTTTTTCTATATTATTTTTGTTTCACATCTATTGTAACACTACATTTTTTAATTTTTTTTAAATTTCTACTAATATTAAATCATCTCCTATACATTTGATGTTTTCCCATGGTATTACTATGTCATTATTTCCTGCAAAAATATTCAATATTTTATTATTTCCTGGCACTATTATTGAAGTAATCTTTCCGCTTCCTAAATCTGCACATACATCTTGAACATAACCGAAGTCTTTTTCCATCTTTTACATTTACAACTTCTTTATGTTTAAAATCCAAGCCTCTGTCACCCATATTTATCACATCCTTTATATATTCTTTTACATTATATTCATTTTTTTATTCTATATTATATGTTTGCTAGATTATTATTGAAATAAAAATGGACATTAAAACATAAATGAAAAGATTTTAAACATATCGCTTAAAATCTTTTTTCTAGTCTTTTATTTATTTGTTGGTAATATAGATGCTATTCTTCCTGCAAAATCCATAAAGTTTTGTGATTGAATTATTACTTTACCTGGTCCTACTAATTTTGTTAAGAATAATCCTTCTCCTCCTAAAAAGATATTTCCTAATCCTTTTATTGTTTCTATTTCATAAGATACACTTGGTTCAAATCCTACTACATTTCCTGTGTCTACTTTTAATACTTCCCCTGGTGCTAATTCTTTTTCTATAGGATCTCCATCAACTTCTAAAAATAACATCCCTCTTCCTTTTGCTTCCTGTAAAATAAATCCTTCTCCTCCGAATAGTCCTGCTGAAAATCTTTTGGTAAATTTTACGCTTAATTCAATATCTTGTTCTGCACACAAAAATGCTCCTTTTTGTAATATTATTCCTTGTGGTCTTTGTGACATGTCTATTGCTATTATATCTCCTGGAACGGTTGTTGCAAATGCTATTTGAGCTTGGTCAACTTCTGCAGTATATGAACTCATAAACATAGATTCCCCTGTAAACATTCTTCCTAGACTTTTCATTATTCCGCCTCTTGCATTTGTTGTCATCCTAATCCCTTGTGTTTGCCATGACATTCCTCCACTTTGTGTGTACATTGATTCTCCTCTGTTTAGTGTTACTTCAACTACTGGTACTGTTTTTCCTAAAATTTCGTACTTCATAAATAACTTCATCCTTTCTTACTTTTATTTTCTTTCATATTATATAGTATATTTGAAACTTTAGGAATACTTTTTATAAATATTTTTTATTATTTTTTGCTTAATGTTTTCATTTATATAGTCTTTTTATCCTAGTTATTGCATTCTTTTCTATTCTTGATACTTGTGCTTGTGATATTCCTAGTTCATTTGCTACTTCCATTTGAGTTTTTCCTTCAAAAAATCTTCTATTTATAATGTCCTTTTCTTTACTATTTAATTTTTTCATTGCTTGTCTTATTGTCATATTTTCCGCCCATAATTCATCTGTATTTCTTTTATCTTTAACTTGATCCATTATATATATGCTATCTGATCCATCATTATATATTGGTTCTTGTAATGATATTGGATCTTGTATAGCATCTAAACTAAATACTATTTCTTCTTTTTCTACTTTTAATTCTTTTGACATTTCTTCTATTGTTGGTTCTTTGTTATTCTCTTTTTGATATTTTTCTTTATATTGTAATACTTTATATGCTAGATCTCTTACTGATCTGCTTACTCTTATGCTGTTGTTATCTCTTAAATATCTTCTGATTTCTCCCATTATCATTGGTACTGCATATGTTGAAAATTGCACATTTTGATTTGGATCAAAATTGTCTATTGATTTTATTAATCCTACACATCCTACTTGAAATAAGTCATCTGCATTTTCACCTCTGCCATAAAATCTTTTCATTACACTTAGTACTAGTCTTAGATTTCCATATATAAATTCTTGTCTTGCTTCTTCATCTCCTTGTTTTATTTTGTTTAATAGTTCTTCTTTTTCTTTTTTTGTTAGTACTGGTAATTTTGATGTGTCTACACCACTAATTTCTACTTTAATTGACAAAAGAAAAACCTCCTTTGGATTTACTTATTTGTTAGTATTTCCAAATTTGGTTTTTTTATTCTTTTTTTGACAGATATTGCTTTTTGGGACGGAGATTGATGCTTTTGGGGACGGAGCAAAAAAACATTGCCTAAAGGCAATGTTTTTATTCCTCCGTCCCCAAAAGCATCAATCTCCGTCCCAAAAAGCATCAATCTCCGTCCTAAAAGCATTAGCTTAATTTTTCTCCGCATTCATTGCAGAATTTAGATGTTGGTTCATTTATTGTTCCACATTTTTGACATTTTATATTTACTTCATGTTTTTTACCACAGTTTGTGCAGAATTTTCCTTTATTTGTTATTCCACATTCACATGTCCATTCTTCTGGTTTTGTAGTTGGTTGTGTTTCATTTAAAGCAACTTCTTTTTGTTCTTCTTGCTTAATTTCTTTTGATTCAACTTTATTTTGTTGTTCTGCCATGTTTATAGTTGAATTTTGCGTGTTTTGCCATGGTCCAGTTGCTGCTCCTCCAACCATGCCATTGCTTGCCATGTTCATCATACCAATTCCCATAAATCCATTCATTGCTCCATTGCTGTTTTTGGCTGCGTCTTGTACTGCATTTGCATATGCTCCTGTTAGCGCTCCTTGTTGCATATATGCGTTACTGCTTAATTCGTATTGGTCTATTTTCTTTTCTGATTCTTCATCTAATGTTACAGATTCTACTATAAATCCTACTAGTGCAATTCCTCTTCTACGTATTGGAGCATCAAATACTTGATTGTCCATTATTTCTTTTATTTCGTCTGTTTGGCTTGGTATTTCTAATACTGGTATTTTATGTTCTGAGTTTCCTAATTCATTTAATACATTTTGGAATGCTCCTATTACTTCTGCTCTCATTTGTTCTGTTAAGTCTGATTTTTTATATATGTTTGCTGTTCCTGCTACTTCATTCATAAATATTGCTGGATTCTCTATTTTAAATGTATATTTTCCAAAACATTTTATCTCTACTCTTAATGGTGTTATTGTTCCTGTCATTTGGTTTGGTATTGGATGTGACCAGTCTTGATATGGTACAGGTGCTGGTGTTCCAAATTTATTGTCCATTATTTCTTTTATGTTAAAGAAAAATACTGCTTGTTCTTTTGATGTTGCTCCATTGTATGTAAATCTTTGCCACATTTCTTTGAATACCGCTCCAAATTGTCCTGCAAAAAATGATGGTGATGATGAGCTATCAAATGTGTATATTCCTTCTTCTGCTGTTGCATCTAGTACTCTACCATTATCATAGATTATTGCACATTGCCCTGGTGCTACTATTATTGTACTTTTGTTTGTTATTACCCCTGTTGGTGTTGTCTTTTTTACCATTAATATTTCATTTGTCATGTCTTCACATCTTATTGCTTCTTTCCATTGGTCTTTTAGTGTTGAGCTTACAGCTCCTGTTGCTGCTTTTATTAGTCCCATACTTAATCACTTTCCTTGTATAAGATATTTAGGTTTTTAATAAGGAACCTATAAACCTTTATATAAGTATATATTTATTTATACATTATCTTATTTCTCTTTCTAGGTTAGATAATACCCAACTGTATTCTCCTGTTGTTATTACACTTCCACAGTATTCGCATTTTCCTGCTGATGTTATTTGTGTTGGTGCTCCACAGTTTGGACAGTTTGTTGTACTTATTTTTTCTGTTCCTTCTTTTGTTTGTAGTCCTTTTTTTCTTATAAATGTTAATATATATGTGTTTACTCTTTCTGTTGTTTTGTCTCCTCTTAGTACTTGTTTTGTTGTTGCATCTATTATATAATCTGCCATTCTTGAGTTTAATCTTACTTTTAAGATGTCTTTATCTCCAATTTGTTCAAAACTATATAAATTTGCATAGTTTACACATATTCTGTCCATTACATTTATTTGATTATTGTTTATATATCCTTGTAATTGGTTTTTATGCTGTTCAAATAATTCGTTTGTTTCAAACACTCTTATTACTGACCAATCTCTATCTGTCCATGCTTGTTGTAGTTTTATAAATAGACTTTTTGCATTTGCTATAAATTCTTCTTTATTAAATATTGGGTCTACTTCTTTTATTTTTGTTTCTACTTGTTTTTCTCTTTCTAAGTCTGGTCCTATGTTTCTTGGTATATTTGGTGAATTGTTTATTGGTCCTTTTTTATTGTCTTTTTTATTCATTATATATGCAACTATTGCTATTATTATAATTGCAAATATCATTCCTCCTAAACTAAAATCATCATCCCCGCTTGTGCTATATGAACTTCCACTATCCCAAGAGCTACTGCTATCCCATGAACTACTGCTGTCCCAAGAACTGCTTCCACTATCATATGATTCAAAACTTCCTACATCAGCTTCTACTGGTGCATAATTTATTGTTATGCAAAACATTATTGCTATTATTAACATTATTTTTTTTATTTTGTTTTTCACTTTTTCACCTCCTTTTTATGATATGCAAATTATTTTTTCTTGTATATTAATTTTGTTTTTTGAATTATATGACTATTTCATATAATTCAAAAAAGTTTTATTATAATGTGATTATAACAAAACTTTTTTTATTTTTCTACATATTTTTACAAAATTCTTATTTTTATTTTGGTTAATATAATCTTAACTATAGGCAACTTGCTTTTATTTTTTGTAATTATCCTATTTTGCTACTAATGTCTTTTTTCATTTTGCCTATTATTTTCTTCTCTAATCTTGATATATAACTTTGCGAAATTCCGTAATTCATCTGCCACCTCTTTTTGTGTTTTTTCTTTTCCTGTTTTAAATCCAAATCTCATTTCCATTATGTTTTTTTCTCTATCATTTAATTTTAAAATTGATGCTCTTAATAATGTTTTGTCAACTTCATCTTCTAAATTTCTAGATGTGATGTCTGGATCTGTTCCTAATATATCTGAAAGTAGTAGTTCGTTTCCATCTCCATCTTTGTTAAGTGGCTCATCTATTGATATTTCTCCTCTTATTTTACTGCTTTTTCTTAAAAACATTAATATTTCGTTTTCTATACATCTTGATGCATATGTTGCTAATTTTATATTTTTGTCTGAATTAAATGTATTTACTCCTTTCATAAGTCCTATTGTTCCTATTGATATTAAGTCTTCTATTCCTATTCCTGTATTTTCAAATTTTTTTGCTATATATACTACTAATCGTAAGTTTCTCTCTACTAATATTTGTCTAGCTGGCAAATTGTCTTTTTCTGATAATTGTTTTATGTATTTTTCTTCTTCTTCTGGTGAGAGTGGGGGTGGTAATGTTTGACTTCCTGCTATATAAAATATTGGCAAGTATTCAATTTCATTTTCTTCGTTTATGTATTTTGCGCATATTGTTCCTATTGTGCTTAATTTAGTCTTTAGCATTTCTAAAATTTTCATAATTAATCATTTTCCTTGTATAATATATTTAGGTTTTTTATTGGATTTACCTATAAACCATTTTATCTTATTAAAGATGAGAACTTTAAGATATTTTAATAAATACTAGTATCTTAATTGCCTCTTTTTTATATTTCATCTATTCCTATTAGTGCTCTATATTCTCCTCTTTTTGTAAGTGATTTATTGTATATTCCAATTATTATATTATTTTTTTCTATAATCTCGTCTTGTTTTTCTATTTCTACTTTGTCTGCTTTTATTCCTAATAACATTCCATTTTGTTTTCCTAATGATGAATATGGTATTAATTTAAATTTTGATATGTATTTGTTTTTTATTTCTTCTGTTACATTTTCAAATTCACCTCCTATTATTTTTTCTGTGTTTTGCAAAATTTCTTTTGGCAAAATTTTTTCTAATAAACTTGATTCTACTACAGCTACTGGCATCTGTGTTATTGGTTCTTTTAGCATATTTCCTGTGTCTACCATTGCTATTGTTTCTACTTCTTTATTATCTAATTTTATTTTTATTTTGCAGTATATGTCTTTTTTTGAGATTTTGCTTTTTACTATTTTAAATCCTGTTATTAATATTATTGTTGCTATTATTGCTGATATAAATACTGTTTTTAGTGGATATGTTCCTAAAAATAATCCGTTTTTCATTAATATTTCTTGTGGTCTTACTACATATATTAATGCAAATGCTACTCCTCCAAATAGAAATGATGTTAGATAAAATATTAGAATGTTTTTTCCTAATTTTTTTATATTTTGTGGTTTATATGCTACATATACCATTATTATTGATAATAATATTTTGAAAAATATGTTGTTATATACTTTTATTGGATATATGTATGTTATTATTGCATATGTAGCTCCTATTATACTTGATATTATTATTCTTATATGACTTATTTTTGCTTTTAGAATTATTGCTGTTGCATATAATATTATGATATTCATTATTATGTTTTCTATAATTACTATATCTATATATATTGTCATTTTTAAATTCATCCCTTTCTTGCTTATTTTTAAAAGTATTAAAATGCAAGATTTTAATTTTAGGCTTTTTTGGATACAGTAAATTTTATAGTTTTGATGTGTGTTCTTATTGTACTACTTGTTTTGTAAAAATGCTGTCTTTTCTTATTGTAGAAAAAAAGAAATATTCGATTTTTTGGGACAGCAAAAAAAGACATAATTTAATTTAATTTTTAAATCATGTCTTTTTATATGTCATATTTTTGCTTTGTTTGCACAATATGTACTTATTATAAGCTTTTGTTTCTATTTTTTCTTAAAAATGCTGGAATATCTAAGTCATTTTGTGATGTGCTTACATCTGCACTTGATGGAATTGAGTTGATTTTCTTTTCCCATGTTTTTGATACTATGTTATCTACTCCTATACTTGATATTGGTTCATTTTTTTCAAATCCTGTTGCTATTACTGTTATTTGAATTTCGTCTTCCATGCTTGTGTCTGTTACTGTACCAAATATAATATTTGCTTCTGGGTCTACACTACGTTGTACTAATTCTGCTGCTGTGTTTACTTCGTGTAATCCTAAATCTTCTCCTCCTGTTATGTTTATTATTACTCCTTTTGCTCCTTCTATTGATGTTTCTAATAATGGACTTTGGATTGCTTCTTTTGCTGCATCTTCTGCTCTGTTTTCTCCTGATGCTCGTCCTACTCCCATATGTGCCATTCCTTGATTTAACATTATTGTTTTTACATCTGCGAAGTCAAGATTTACTAGTCCTGGTACTGCTATTAAGTCTGATATACCTTGTACACCTTGTCTTAATACATCATCTGCTTGTTTGAAAGCTTCTATGATTGATGTTTTTCTGTCTATTATTTGTAATAGTTTGTCATTTGGTATTACTACTAATGTGTCTACTTTTCCTTTTAGACTTTCTATTCCTCTTTCTGCTTGTGATAATCTTTTCTTTCCTTCAAATGTGAATGGTTTTGTTACTACCCCTATTGTTAGTATTCCCATTTCTTTTGCTGTTGCTGCTACTATTGGTGCTGCTCCAGTACCTGTTCCACCACCCATTCCGGCTGTAACAAATACCATATCTGCTCCTCTTAATACTTCTGCTACTTCTGATTTGCTTTCTTCTGCTGATTGTGCACCAATATCTGGATTTGCTCCTGCTCCTAATCCTCTTGTTATTTTTTCTCCTATTTGAATTTTTGTTCCTGCTTTTGATTGTTGTAATGCTTGTTTATCTGTATTAACTGCTATAAAGTCTACTCCTTTTATTCCTGATTCTATCATACGATTTACGGCATTATTTCCAGCTCCCCCTACACCAATTACTTTTATAGTAGCTGTACCATCCATCATTGTTATGTTGTTATCATCATACTCCATCATTTTGGCTTTCCTCCCTTATTATATTTATACTTAAAATTAATGACTTTTTGTTTCAGTACATTTTTATATCATATTTTTTGATTTTTGTACACTATTATGAATAGAAAAATTCTTTTATTCTTTCTAAAATATTTTTTAATATATTCTCATCTGATTTTGTGTCTATACTACTTGACACTGTTTTTGCAAATGGTCTTGCTGCTATGTATCTTACTAATGCATAACTTGTCCTATATGTTGGTCTTATAGTACTTATTAGTCTTCCTGTTGAAATTTTTACAGGTATATTTAATGTTATTTTTCCCGCGACATCACTTTTGTTTATATTTATTATTCCTTGTCCTGTTAAAATAACATTATTTATTTTTGATTTAATTCCTTGATTTGTTACATCTTTATTTATTATTGAAAATATTTCTTCTATTCTTGCTTCTATTATTTCTATTAACTCTGAACTTTTTATTATTTTGTTTTTGTTGTTGTCTTTACATGTGTTTAAAATAATATCATTGTCATTGTCAATAAATGATTTTAAAGCTAGTCCATATTGTCTTTTTAATTTGTCAGCTTCTTCTTCTGTTATGTTTAGTACTACTGCAATGTCATTAGTTATATTATCTCCCCCTACAGGTATTGAGTTTGTGTATATAAATGAATTTCCTTCAAATACTCCTATATCTGTGTTTCCTGCACCTATGTCTAATAACATTATATTATCATGCATTTCGTTTTTGTCTAATATTAGGTTTCTTTCTGCTAATGTTATTGGTACTATTCCATCTATTTCTAGTCCTGCTTTTTTGAATATTGATGTTAGTTGCCTTACAAAATCTTTTTCTGCTAATATTACTTGTGCATCTATTGTGAAACTTGCACTTAAATTTCCTACTGGATCTGCTACAACTGTTCCATTTTCTAATGTTATTTTATCTGGTACTATGTCGATTAATGTCTTTCCTTCTGGTATTTCTATATCTTTTACTTGGATTATTGCGTTTTGTACATCTCTTACTGATATTCCTGAATACTTGTCTTTTACTTCTTTTGTTATGCTATTTTGTACTATTGTTACTTGTTTTCCAGGTATTGTTACATATGCAGAATTTATTTTTAAATTTGTTTCTTCTTCAGCATCTTTTATTGTTTTGGCAAGACTTAAAGTTATTTCATCTTCATTTATTATTTTTCCTTTTTTTAGTCCACTACATTTATATGATGTGTTACTTATTATTTCGATTTGACCAAAATTATTAACTTCTCCAACAACTGTTGCTACTTTTGTTGTTCCAATGTCTACGCCAACTATAATATCACCGATTGCCAAGTTAATTCCTCCATTTTTTTGTTTCAATTTTCATAACGTATTTATATTACATTTTTAATAAAATGTCAATACTAAATGTTATATTTTTGTAATCTTTTTGTAATATTGTTGTAATATTATTTTTTCTTAAATTTTTCTGTCCATTTTTCTACATAGTATCTTCTTATTATTCCTAAATTACTGAACATTCTCCATACAAATACTACTATTGCTGCTAGATATATATCTACATTTAATTTTTGTCCTAATATTGTTAATAATATTGCTAATATTGCGTTTCCAAAAAATCCTGATATGAAAATTTTGATATCAAATTTTTTGTTTATTACTGATGCTATTCCTCCAAATACAGAGTCTAATGCTGCTATTATTGCTATTGCTAAATAGCTTGAATATGTGTATGATATTGTTGGTGCATTTATTCCTATTATTGCTCCTAATAGGCATCCTATTATTATTGCTAAAAAAACCATTTTTTTCACTTTCCTTTCATGATTGAATTATAATTTTGTTTTATGAATTTCTTATCTAATTTGTGGTTAGTCTTCTTTTATATATTTTGTTGTTAATTCTTTATTGTATTTTTTTATTTGTACTTTGTTTGATTTTGTAATTGATACTGTGTGTCCTAATTTTTCTAGTTTGTCTCCTTCTCCACCATTTCCTGATATTGCTCCTTCTAAATATGTTTGATTTCCTATTGCTTTTATTACATATGGTGATACTACTCTTTGTTGATTTACTCTTATTACTGTGTTTTCGTTTACTGATACTATATCTGTCATGTTTATTATTCTTTCATCATTTATTGATATTGCCTCTGCTCCTGCTTCTTTTAATTCATTTACTATCATATTTAAATTATCTGATGTTATTGCCGCTTCTGCATCTTTGCTTTCTTGTAAAGTTATTGTTATCCCTTGTCCTTCTACATCTGTTTTTCCTAATATTAAATTGACTTGTTCTAATTCATTTTTTACTAATTCTTCTTTTTCCTCTTCTGTTGTTTCTGCTTTATTGTAGTCTTCTAATTTTTGACTTTTTTCTTGATATTGACTTTCTGCTTCTTGATATTTGGATTTCCAATTTGCTAGTTCTGTTCTTAATTCATCTTCTCTCATTACTTCTAGCTCATTTATGTCTGTTTGGTTCACCATTTTGAATTGCATAAACATTACTGTTGCTAATGCTAAACATGCAATTCCTATTGTTATAGTAACTGTTATTTTTCCTTTTTTTATTGGTTTCAAATGTCATTGCTCCTTTCCTAATTACTTAGTTCTTTTGCTAAGTAGTAAAAGCTTTTTTATAATATTTTCCTGCTTATTTATATTACTTTTCTTCTAAACTGTTTGCATATTTATAATTTATAATTCCTGAATATTTTGGTATTGTTATATTGTTAGATTTTTTTAAGTCTACTCCTATACTTGCGTTTTTCATATATGATAAATATCCGCCTGCTCTGTTTAAATTTGCTAGGTTTTCTGGTAAACCTATTGCTTTTATTGTAAATGGTGATCCTATTTTTTGTCCATTTATTGTTATTATGTTTCCACCACATTCTATAGATGTTGTTGGTACTACTCTTTGGTCATTTACTGATATTGCTTCTGCTCCTGCATTTTTTAGTTCATTTATTATATAGTAGATATCTAAGTTGTGGACTATTAATGAACTTGCATCTAATACACTGCTTGCATCTAGTTTGCTGTCTGTTAATGTTATTGTTATTCCTGGTCCTGTTACTTCTGATGTTCCTATTATTTTGTTTCCTGCTTTTATTTGATTTTTTGCGTCTTCTAAGTTTGTGTTTTTTGTTGATGCTTCTTCTATTTTTGTTTCTAGTTCATTGTCTAATTTTTCTATTTCTTTTATTTGATTTTCGTATCTTTCTTTGTATTTTAATACTTCTGCTCTTAAATTGTTTTGATCATAGTTTTGTCCTACTTTTGTACTATATTGTTTTACTGTTCTTATTTGTATACATATTCCTAGTGTTAAGGCTAAACACATTATTCCTAGGACTATTCCTGTTTTTATTTTTTTGTCCAATTCTTTCACGTTCCTTTCCTATATAAATCCTATATTTTTTATATTATAGGAAACAATATGTAACTTTTTAGTTTGGCAACACAAAGTGAAAATATTTTATTTTCAAAAGAAAGTTCTTCTAACTTCCTAATTTGTTTTGTTATTGTTTTGGTTTAAGAAGTTTTTTGTTTGTAAATTATACCTTTTGTTTAAATCTTGGTTTAAATTTGTCATTCAAATCTCCATTTACATATATTTCTCCTTCTATGCCTTTATTGTCTTTCATTATTGCTTGTACCCATAAAATTTTATTGTTTAGGTTTGTGTCGTTTCCTAAATATATTTTTTGTTTTTCTTCTTCTACATACATTGTGTATTCTAGTCTATCTGTTATATCTATACTTGTTATTTTTTGTTCTATTTCATTATTTTTCCATATTTTTGTTATTGTTATTGCTGTTTCTAATTTTTCTAAATCTTCTTTTTCTAGTCTATTTCCTGGTACTATTTTTTCTTCTGGTGTTTTAGCTCCTTGTATTACTGGTAAATCTAGTTTTTCTTGTGATATTTCTAATATGTATCCTTGATTGTTTATGTATGCATATCCGTTCATAAATTCTATATTAAATGTTCTTTCTCTTTCTTCTACTTGTATTTGTACTTTGTTTGGTAGTTTTCTTTTTACTTTTGCTGTTTCTATATATGGATTTTTCTTTACGTTTTCTACTACTTTTTTGTTGAAAAACTTGAATATATTTTGTTCTTTATTTATCTCTGATATACTTTCTATTGTTTCTGAAGTTACTATGTTATTTCCTGTTACTTCTATTTCTTGTATATTGAATATTGGTGATACTAATGCAAATGTTGTTCCCCCTGCTATTATACATATTAAACTTGTCCATTTTAAGAATCTTTTTATTTTTCTTTTTCTTTTCTGTTTTATTCTTTCTTGTTTGTCAAATTGTTTTTGTATTTCTTTTCTTTTGGCTTGGTGATTTTTGTTTGTCATTCCTATTACTGTTTCTGTGTCAAAATCAAATTTTTCGTCTACTCTTGATTTTTCTTTGTTCATTTGCTTTATTCTTTTTTCTCTCTCTTTTATCTTCTTTTTGTCTACATTGTTTAGTCTGTCTTGTTCTAGTTGGAATTCTTGCTCATAATATATGTTTATTTGATCGTTTGAATGTTTTGGCTTTTTTGTTCTCATTGTTTATCCCATTCCTTTCTTTAGGTGCAAACTTGGTTGGAAAATTGTAGTTATTTTCCAACCTTATTCCTCCCTTTTTAGACTAACTCTTTTTTTGCTTTTTCTATTTTAACACATATATATTGCTTTTTTCTATACTTTTTTGTATTTTTTTTGTTTTTTTGATATAAATTTATTATAATATTTCTGATACTTCTATGTTTCCTCCTAATGCTCTTATTTTTTTGTCAAAATCTTCATATCCTCTTAATATATATTCTATATTTTCGACTACTGTTGTTCCTTTTGCTGATAATCCTGCTAGTACTAGTGCTGCTCCTCCTCTTAGGTCTGTTGCTTTTACTGTTGCTCCATATATTTTTCTTACTCCTCTTATTATTGCACTTTTTCCTTCTACTGTTATTTTTGCTCCCATTTTATTTAATTCTTGTACATATTTGTATCTGTTTTCAAATATGTTTTCTATAACTATTGTTGTTCCTTTGGCTATTGTAAATGTTGCTGCCATTATTGATTGCATATCTGTTGGAAATCCTGGATATGGCATTGTTTTTATGTCTATTGCTTTTAACTTTTTTGGACTTCCGTATTTCTATTGTTTCTTTTTGTACTTTTATTTCACATCCTGCTTCTTCTAGTTTTGCTATTATTGGTGTTAAATGGTTTGGATTTGTTTTTTCTAATTTTATTTTTCCCCCGGTTATTGCTGCTAAACATAAAAATGTTCCTGATTCTATTCTGTCTGGCATTACATTGTAACTTATTTCTTTTAATTTTTTTACTCCTTCTATTTCTATTTCGTTTGTTCCTGCTCCTTTTATTTTTGCTCCCATTTTGTTTAGAAAATTTTGTAAGTCTATTATTTCTGGTTCTCTTGCTGCATTTGTTATTGTTGTTTTTCCTTCTGCTAATATACTTGCTAATATTGCATTTTCTGTTGCTCCTACACTTGGAAAGTCAAAGTCTATTTTGTTTCCAATTATTTTTTCTGTATTACATGTTATGTTTCCATAATTTTGATTTATATGGATTCCTAGTTTTTCAAATGCTTTTAAGTGTAAGTCTATTGGTCTTGAGCCGATTTCACATCCTCCTGGATATGTGAATGTTGCTGTTTTGTATCTTCCTACTATTGATCCTACTATTATTACTGATGAACGCATTTTGTGCATTAGTGTATCTGGTATTTCATATTTATTTATATTGCTTGTGTTTATTATTACTTTGTTTTTCTTTTTTTGTACTTTTCCTCCTAGTAGTTTTATTATTTCATACATCATTTGTGTGTCTTGTATGTTTGGTACATTGTATAATGTTGTTGTTCCTTTGTTTAAGATTGTTGCTGCTATTATTGGCAATGATGCGTTTTTTGAACCTGATATTCTTACTGTTCCTTCTAGCTTGTTTCCTCCTTTTATTATGTAACTTGACATTGGTTTTCCTCCTTTTACGTTTTTTGTATATCTTATGTTTTGTTTACGTAAAAAGTGAAAGTTATACTCTTTTCTCTAATATACATTATCACTTTTTAATGTAAAATAAATTAATTCGCAATTATTTTTCCTTGCAATTTCTTCTATTTTCTCAAAGAGCTTAGTTCCAATTCCCCTATGCCTATAATCTGGATGAGTTCAAACCCACCATAAAGTCAATCCAAAAGAAAGTATTAAAAATAAATAAAGTAAAAAGTTGAGACTTTCAAATTATCTCAACTTTTTGCTTTATTTAATTGTTCTCAGGTCTTGCGTCCAAATTTTCGTACTCTGGCCAATTTTCAGAAACTGGTCTTTCAGGATGAGTTTCTCTAGCTCTCTCCCAAAGCCCTTTAATTCTTTCTGTCGGATTTTCATTTTTGCTGACTTTTATTTCGATATTTCCAATGTTGTCATGCTTCTCATTCCGATTAAATTTTACTTTTGCCATGTTGTAATCCTCCTTAATAATTAATTAATTAATTTGTATCTTGACTTGGTTCTTATATTGGTTACATACCTGTTTCCTCCTTAAATTTTTTTGGAGTTTTGAAACCATTATTTTTTGGTTTCTAAAAATTATCTTTTATTATTATAGCACAATTTTACATAATATTCAACATTCATAAATTATCTTTTATTTCTGGGAATAAGTCATATAAATTATATCCTAACAATTCATCAAAATATTTCTTTAATTTATAAGTTTCTTTAATATGATACTGTGTATTTGAATATGCTCCTCTTCTAATCATAATATCTATCAATCTTTTATCAATTGTAAATACTCCTCCACCTTGAGGACACATTAAATCACATAAATTTATTAATTTTTCCTCTATTGTATATTTATGTTTTTTTACAAATCCAGCTATGAAAGGTTTATCTTTTGGATTTGGAACTCCTCCAGCAGTGCAAATAATATCATTATTCAAATATGAATGTGTTATACATATATCGCAATATTCCTCGTCATACCCTTTATCTTTTAAATAATTATAACCTGTCATCTCATGTCCATGAGGCTCTCCGTTGTATTTACCAATATCATGTAAATATCCTAGAGTTATTGTTTTATCTATATTTACATTATAACCTTTTTCATTTAATGCTTTTGCTATCTTTCCTGCACTATTGCCAACACTTATACAATGCTCTATCCATCTATAACTTTCAGTCTTTCCTCTAAAACTTTCTAATATATTTTTTGCTTCATTACTTGTTAGTTTCATGTTTTATGCTCCTT
>CAKPOI010000034.1 GCA_934169775.1 uncultured Clostridia bacterium | reverse complement strand
CGGGGTCGGAGTCAAAAAGCATTAAAGCTTTAATGCTTTTTGACTCCGACCCCGAAAGCATCACTCCGACCTCGAAAACATCACTCTGACCTCGAAAACACCTCTTGATTTTTTATATTGAATATAGTAAAATAAACACATAAAATTAATCTTGCAATAAGAAAAGCAAGTAGAAAGGAAAAAAGAGATGTCAAAACCAATAGTAGCAATCATAGGAAAGCCAAATGTAGGAAAATCAACATTTTTTAATTATTTAGCAGGAAGCAGAATTTCTATAGTAGAAGACACACCAGGAGTAACAAGAGACAGAGTATATGCAGAAACAAATTGGAGAGGAAGAAACTTTACATTAATAGACACAGGAGGAATAGAGCCAGAATCAGAAGATATAATTTTATCACAGATGAGAGAACAAGCTAATTTAGCAATAGAAATGGCAGATGTAATAATATTTTTAACAGATATAAAACAAGGAGTAACAGCAGCAGACCAAGAAATTGCATTGATGTTAAAAAAATCAGGAAAACCAATAGTATTAGTATGTAATAAAGCAGACAATTATGAAAAAGCAAAACAAGATATATATGAGTTTTATAATTTAGGAATAGGAGATCCATATCCAATATCAGCAGCAAATGCATTAGGTATAGGAGATGTGCTAGATGCAATATACGAACATTTCCCAGAAAAAGACATAGATGAAGAAAATGATGAGGTTATAAAAGTAGCAGTAATAGGAAAACCAAATGTAGGAAAATCTTCATTAATAAACAAAATTTTAGGTGAAAACAGAACTATTGTAAGTGATATAGCTGGTACAACAAGAGATGCCATTGACAGCTATTTTGAAAATGATAAAGGAAAATATGTGCTAATAGACACAGCAGGAATTCGTAAAAAAAATAAAGTAAATGAAAGAATAGAAAAATATAGTGTAATAAGAAGTTTACTTGCAATAGAAAGAGCAGATGTATGTTTAATGATGATTGATGCAAATGAAGGAGTTACAGAACAAGATACCAAAATAGCAGGTGAAGCACATGAGGCCGGAAAAGGTGTTATAATAGTTGTAAACAAATGGGACGAAATAGAAAAAGAAACTGGCACACTAGAAAAATACAAAAAAGAAGTATATTCAAAATTAGCATATTTATCATATGCACCAATAATTTTTATTTCAGCAAAAACAGGACAAAGAGTAGACAAATTATTTGACATGATAAATGATGTAGCAAAACAAAATGCAATGAGAATATCTACATCAGTATTAAATCAAGTAATAAATGAAGCAATTGCAATAGTACAACCACCAACAGACAAAGGCAAAAGACTTAAAATTTTGTATGGAACACAAGCATCAACTAAGCCACCAACATTTGTAATATTTGTAAACAACAAAGATTTATTCCACTTTTCTTATGAAAGATATTTAGTAAATCAAATAAGAAAAGAATTTGGATTACAAGGTACTCCAATTAGAATTATAGTAAGAGAGAAGGTTGAAAAATAATGGTAATAAATGTAATTACGGCAATAATAGCCTACTTAATAGGAAGTGTAAATTTTTCTGTAATATTTAGTAAGAAATTTGCAGGATTTGATGTTAGGGAAAAAGGAAGCGGAAATGCGGGAAGTACAAATATGCTACGTTCAGTAGGAAAAGGAGCAGCAGCACTTACTTTATTATGCGATATATTAAAAGGTGTAGTAGCAATTTTAATAGCAATAGGAATAGGGAATATAGTAAAAAGTGCAGATAAAGGATTACTAGTACAGATTGCAGGTATTGCAGTTGTTATAGGACATACATTCCCAATATTCTTTGGATTTAAAGGTGGAAAAGGTGTAGCGACATCATTAGGAATTTTATTAATGACAAACTGGCAAATAGGTTTAATATGTTTAGTATTTGCATTAGTATTAATGGCATTAACACAAATGGTATCATTAGGCTCATGTGCAGCAGCAGTATTATTTCCAGTATTAACATTATTTATAAAAGATAATTATATTGTTGCAGAAGGAGGAAACTATTTTATATATAGTGTAATATTAGCAATTATTGTTCTATATAATCATAGAAGTAATATAAAAAGAATGTTAACTGGAACAGAAAATAAATTATCATTCAAAAAATAAGATTTTTTAAATATAAAAAACAAAAGTTGAAAATGGTGAAATTTTAAAAAAATTTTATCAAAGGAGGAAAAAATGAAAAAAACATTAATAATATTGTCACAAATTTTAATAATATTTATATATGTAACAAATGTGAATGCAGTAACAGAATATAATACAATAGAATTAACAATAAAAGATATAGAAAAAGAATACGAATTATCACTATTATTACCAGTTGAGTACATACAATATGCGATTGAAAATTCAGAAAATCATATTACATATACAGGACCAGAAACATTAGCCAACAATGACATATCAACTTTAGAAATAGACAAAAGTTTAGTAAAACCTAAAATCTTTACACAAGAAAATATTCAATATGTAGAAGTAACATTAAAACCAATTGCTGCAGATTATTATCAATTTAAAATGTTAAAAGATTACAATAAATTTGATATAAAATTTAAAATACAAAAAAATGGCGAAAAAGAAAGCACAATCATGTATTTGGATAACTTTAAATTCAATCAAGAAGGTATATGCAAATTAACTTATGACTCAAAACAAGAAAAATTAACAAGTGAAGATTATAAAAAAGTAAGTGTAACTTGGTGGAAAATTGCTATAGGAATAGTAATTTTAATTATCATTTGCATTATAATAAAATTGAAATAAATGTTAGAAAGGAATGTGATTAAATATGAACAATATAGCAATTATAGGAAGTGGAAGCTGGGGAGTTGCATTAGCAACACACTTAGCAAATATGGGACATAGTGTAAAAATATGGTCATTTTTGGAAGAAGAAAGAGATTTAATAAATAATGAGAAAAAGTGCAAATTTTTACCAAATTTAACTTTACCTGAAGGAATTATTTGTTCAACAGATTTTAAAGAAGTTATAGAAGGTGCAGATTTTATTTTACATGTAACACCTTCAAAATTTACAAGAGATACATTTAGACAATATAAAGAATATGTAGGAAATATACCAATAATAATATGTTCTAAAGGATTTGAAAAAGAATCAATGAAAACTTTAGATGAAGTAATATCAGAAGAATTACCAGAAGCAAGAGTGGGAGTTCTATCAGGTCCAAGTCATGCAGAAGAAGTATCTATAGCAATACCAACAGTACTAGTAATGGCATCAAAAGACAAAGAAGTAAGAGAACTTGTACAAGATGCATTTATGTGTTCACATATGAGAGTATATACATCAGAAGATGTAAAAGGAGTAGAACTAGGAGGAGCTTTAAAAAATATTATTGCATTTTGTGCAGGTGTTGCAGCAGGAGTTGGATTTGGAGATAATACATTTGCAGCACTTATAACAAGAGGACTAGGAGAAATATCAAGATTAGGAGTTGCATTAGGAGGACAAAAAGACACATTTTTTGGACTAAGCGGTTTAGGAGATTTAATAGTAACATGTTTAAGTGAGCATTCTAGAAATAGAAGAGCAGGAAAATTAATAGGTCAAGGAAAAACACTAGAAGAAGCAAAAAAAGAAGTTGGAATGGTAATAGAAAGTATTGATAACATTGATGTTGCATATGCTTTAAGCAAAAAATATAATATAGAAGTACCAATTATAAATACCGCTTATGATGTTATATATAATAAACTTGATGCAAAAACAGCTGTTGATGAGTTAATGACAAGAGAAAAAAAGATGGAAATATGTTAGAAAATTTAATTAAAAATGCATAAAAACAAAAATATAATAAATACTAATTATAAAAAGAAAAATATGAAAGGATTGTGAAATAAAATGGAATTTTTTGATAAGTTAGGTAAAAAAGCTAGTGAGGCATATAAAGTTACAGCTGACAAAACAGGAAAAATTGCAAGAGAAGCAAAATTAAAAATGAAAATGGCAGATTTAAAAAGTCAAGCAAACGATATTTATGAAGAAATAGGTAAAAAAATATATGAAAAACATGTAAAAGAAGAAACAGTAGATATAAAAAAAGATTTAGAAGAAGAATGTACAAAATTGGATGTAATAAGTGATGAAATAGATAGTATTTTAAAAGAATGTATTGACTTAAAAGATAAAAAAGTATGTAAAAATTGTTATAAAGAAATAGACAAAAATATGAATTTCTGCCCAGAATGTGGAGCAAAACAAGAAAATGAAGAAGAACAAAAAGATGATGTTAAATCAGTAGAAGTAATTGAAACAGATGGAAACAAAGAAGAAGTTGAAAATGTAGAAGTTACTACAAATGGTGTTGACAACAAAATAGAGATAGACGAAACACCAGGAAAAGCAGATCTAATTGAAGAAGAAAAAGAACAAGCACAAGATAATTTAGAAAAAACTGTTGCTATTGAAGCAGATGTTGATTTAAAATAAATGACTTGGGGACGGAGCAAAAATCATCATATAACATAGGAAAGTTCTTCGAACTTTCCTAGAATAGAACAAAAGCGGACATTAATAACATTAGCATTTATTAGAACATTTTAAAGTCCGCGTCTTTGTTCGCGCGCGAAATTTGCAAAGCAAAGTTCTGTGCATTGTTATTTTTATATGATAAATGTTATCTTTTATTTTTAGTACGGAAATCTCTCGTATAAATATTTAATTATATCATCAGCATTATATTCATTTACATGTAAATAAATACCTTTATCCAATGATATCCACATATTTAATGTATATTTATCTACATTATCTATATATGTTCCTATAATTTCAGCCATTTCTATAGGATTTTCATAATTTTTATTCCAACTTAAAGCAGAATTTAACTCTAAATTAGTATTATAAAAATGACTTAAAAATTTATTAACTTCACCTGGTTTTTCACTAAATAAATTTACAGTAATCATATTCACTCCTAAAACATCTTAAAAAATATATGTTAAAAAAATAACAAATGCTCTTATTATAATATGTGCAAATTTATAGAATTTATAACATAAAGAAAAATTTTACGAAATGTATAAATAAAGTAAAAAAAGGAAATAATAATAAAAATACATAAAAGAGAGGTTGATGATAATAATGATAAAAAAATATAAAATTATATCATTTGTATTTTTAGCAGTATTTTTAGTATTAATAATAGGTTTTGGAACATACAGAGTAATGTCAGTAAACAAGAATGGTAAACAAAGTAAAATAAAAGAAAAAACAGAAAAAGAGATACAGTATATAGATGAGAACTTAATAAAAATATTTAATAAAATGAACAATATAGAATATGAAAGCTATAAAATATCAGTAAACACAGTTAATACAGAAAATAAAGAAGAAACAAACCAAAATGGAAAAGATAGTACAGGTTCTAATTTGAAAAATAGCAATGAAAGTAGTACAGGAAACAACCAAAAAGAGAACAGTTCAAGTTCAGAAGAAAACAATGCAACCGGAAATGCGTCTAGTTCAGAAGAAAACAATACAACCGGAAATGCGTCTAGTTCAGATAAAAACACAGAATCAATACAAAAAAAGTATAATTTACAAGAAGAAGGAATATTAACTCAAAAAGAAGAAATTGATTGGAAAGAAGTTAAAAATAATATAGAAAAAATATATGTATCAATACCAACAATAACATTAGATTTATATCAAACAAATATTACTGATCAAAATATTTTAAATTTTAATACAGAATATGATAATTTGACTAAAATAATTCAAGGAGAAAATAAAACAGATACATTAAAACAACTATGTAAAATATATGAGATTTATGTTAAGTTTATAGAAGAAAATGATAGTAGTGAACAAGAAAAAACGATAGCAAAAACTAAATTAAATATTTTTAAAGCATATAGTAGTTTGGATGAAGAAAAATGGGATGAAATATCAAATCATATGAGATCTGCATCAGAAGAATTTTCTAAGTTAATGACATCAACAGATATGAAAGAAGAAAAACAGTATGGGATAAATAAAGCATATATAATGATAAATGAATTATACAAATCAGCAAATGTAAAAGATTCAAAAATCTTTTTAATAAAATATAAAAATACACTAGAAGAATTTAAAAATTTATGATATAATACCAAAAGAGTAAATTGAATAGTCGCTGGTAGAAATCGAAAGATACTACGAGAGGAAAGTCCGGGCTCCATAGAGCAATGATGCTAGATAACGTCTAGTGGGGGCAACCCTAAGGAAAGTGCAACAGAAAATAACCGCCTCTTTAAGAGTTTAACCTTATGGTTATTCGACTTATAGACAAAGGAAGAAATTCTGGATGTTTTGCAAGAGGTAAGGATGAAAAGGCGAGGTAAGAGCTCACCGCTGTTATGGTGACATAACAGGTCAGTGTAAACCCCATCTGGAGCAACACCTAATAAAGAAGATTAAACCTGCTCGGTGCCTTCTTGAATTGCGTGGCTTGAGATTATTAGCAATAATAATCCTAGATAAATGGCTATTTTAAAAGACAGAACCCGGCTTACAGATTTGCTCTTTTGTAATAAAATATATATTTATTAACTTTAACATAAATAGCAAAAGTTATAATTTTTGACTTTGCTTTTTTTGTTTTTAGTAAAACGCTTATTAAATGCAGTTTTGGAAAGGAATAAAAAATGAGAATTAGATATAAAAAATGGGCAAGACCAGAGTTAGAAGCATCAAAATTTTACATAGACAATCCAGAAGAATATAAAGGAAAATGGAAAACACTATTTAAAAATCAAGAACAACCAACATATTTAGAATTAGGATGTGGAAAAGGACAATTTATAGCAAAAATGGCATCAAAACACCCAGAAAATAATTACATAGCAATAGATCTAGTTGATGCAATGCTAGGATTAGCAAAAAGAAATATAGAAAATGAATATAAAGAAATTCAAAAAGAGCCAGAAAATGTAATAATAACAAGATTTGATATAGAAAGAATACCACTTATATTAGACGAAAAAGACAACATACAAAGAATTTATATAAACTTTTGTAATCCATGGCCAAAAGGAAAGCATCACAAAAAAAGACTAACACATACAAGACAATTAGAAAAATATAAAACTTTTTTAAGCAAAAAAGGAGAGATATTTTTTAAAACAGATGATGATGATTTATATCTAGCAAGTTTAAGATACTTTGAAGAAAGTGGATTTACAATAATTGCTAAAACAGAAGATTTACATAATAATCAAATTTTTCCTGAAAATATAGAAACAGAACATGAAAAAATGTTTACAGAACAAGGAATTAAGACTAAAGCAGTAATAGCAAAAATGCTTAATAAAAATGTGGACTAATAAACAATAGAAAACAACACATTCTGCTTTGACCAGTGGGAATGTGTTGTTACATTTTATGTGGTAGCACACATTGTCTGTGGCTCTCATTTTCTATCTATATTATACATAGATTTTTATAAAAAGTCAAATATTTTTATATTTTATTTTAGACTTTTTGCAAAAAATAAAAACAAACAAAAAGGAAGTAATAAAAATGGATATAAGTATTGAAGAAGTAACAAAAAATGCGGACAACAAAGAATATGCATTACAAGCATTAAAAGAGCAAGGAAAAATGTTAGAATTTGTAAGTAGTGAATTACAAGATGATGAAGAAGTAGTAAAAACAGCGCTTACACAAGATGGAGAAGCATTAGAATTTGCAAGTGACAGATTAAAAGGAGAAAAAGATATAGTATTGCTAGCAATAAAAACAGCTCCATGGACAGCCTTTTATGCTTCAGAAAGCTTAAAAGCAGATAAAGAACTTATAATGGCAAGTGTAAAGGATTGTGGGCAAACACTATATTATGCAAGTAAAGAATTAAGAGATGACGAAGAAGTAGTAAAAGCAGCTGTTGCTAATAAAGGAATAATAATAAAATATGCAAGTTATAGATTACGAAGCAACAAAGAAATAGCAAAAATTGCTATGGAACAAGATAAAAGAGCATATCAATTTTTAACAAAGGAACTAAAAGAAGATGAAGAAATAAAAGCATTAAAAGATGCCAAATAAGTATTTAAAGGACAATTACAATTTTGGCTGAATAAAATATTTATATACTTTAGAAAGGAATGAAAAAAATGCCAAATTGGACAAAAGAACAAGAGCAAGCAATATATCAAAAAGGAAGTAACACACTTGTAGCAGCAGCAGCAGGAAGTGGAAAAACAGCAGTATTAGTAGAAAGAATGATACACAAAATAATAGATGATAAAATAGACATAGACAAAATACTAGTAGTAACATTTACAAATGCAGCAGCAGCAGAAATGAGAGAAAGAATATTAGACGCAATATATGAAAAACTAGAGCAAAATCCAGATGATGAGCATTTGCAAAAACAAGTAACACTATTAAATTTGGCAAATATCTGTACAATAGATTCATTTTGCCTAGAAGTAGTAAAAAACAATTTTTACGAACTAGAAAATATGTCACCAAATTTCAGAATAGCAGACACAACAGAAATAGAGTTATTAAAAGAAGAAGTATTAGAAGAACTATTCGAAGAAAAATACGAAAAAGAAGACAGTGATTTTGAAGATTTAATAACAACATATACAACATACAGAGATGACACACCACTAAAAGAATTAGTCAAAAAAATACATGGATACATATACTCAAACCCCTTCCCACAAAAATGGTTACATGAAAAAGTAGAAATGTTTAATTTAGAAGAACAAGGACTATTAGACAAAGATTTTTCAGAAACACTATGGGGCTCAGAATTATTAAAAGACTTAGAAGAAGAAACAAAAAATGACATAATAATTCTAGAAGATATTGCCGAAACATTGCAAAATGATAAAGATTTAGAACCATATCTAAAAATAATACAAAGTGACATAAATCAAATAAAAACATTACAAAAAAATCTAAATAATTGGGACAAAGCATATGAAATATCAGGACATATAAGATTAGTAGATTGGTCAAAGAAAAAAGTAGAATCAGAAATAAAAGACGAAGCTAAAAAAATGAGAGACATGGTAAAAGCAAGCTTTAATAAAAAAAGAGAAAAAACTTTGATAGCAGATTCTAAACAATGTGCAAATGATTTATTTAACATGTATAAAAAATTGTGTAAACTAGAAAAATTAATAAATGAATATGATAAAAAATTTGCAAGCAAAAAACGCGAAAAAAACATAGTAGACTTTACAGATGTAGAACATTTTGCTTTACATATATTAATAAATCAAGATGAAAAAGGAAATGTAACACAAACAGATATAGCAAAAAAATATGCACAAAAATTTGAAGAAATAGCAATTGATGAATATCAAGACAGTAACGAAGTTCAAGAATATATATTAACATCTGTATCAAGAGAAAACAATATCTTTATGGTAGGAGATGTAAAACAAAGTATATATAAATTTAGACAAGCAATGCCAGAGTTATTTTTAAAAAAATATAAAAACTACAGCAAGAAAAATTCGCCAGAAGAATTAGAAAATAAAGGAACCAAAATACAATTATTCAAAAACTTTAGAAGTAGAGATAATGTATTAGATTTTACAAATTTAATATTTGAAAACATAATGAGTGAAAATCTGGGAGATGTAGACTACACAGAAGAAGAATATTTGAATTTAGGAGCAACAGATTATGAAAAAAATAATCAAAACCTAAAAACAGAAATAGATATAATAGACACAAAATCAGATGAGCCAGAAGATGACACAGACATTATAGAAGATGATGTTAAATATGGCGCAACAGATACAGAATATGATGATGCTGAATCAGAGCCAAAAGAAAAGGAGCACTTACAAGACATTGAAATAGAAGCAAGATATATAGCAAATAAAATAGAAAATTTAATAAAAGAAAAATATCAAGTATATGATAGAAAAGCAAAAACATTTAGAGATATAAGGCCAAAAGATATAGTAATATTATTACGTTCAACAAAAAACAAAGCAAGCATATATGAACAAGAATTGGTAAAAAAGAACTTGCCAGTATTTTCAGACAGCACACAAGAATACTTAGACACAATAGAAATAGAAACAATAATGAGTTTATTAAAAATAATAGATAATCCAATACAAGATATACCATTAGTAACAGTATTACGTTCACCAATAGCAGAATTTACTGATGATGAACTGGTAAAAATCAGATTAAGTGATAAACATGATAATTTTTATGAATGTATGCAAAAAGCAAAAGTAAATGTAGACTCAAAACTAAAAGAAAAAATACAAAACTTCTTAGATTTATTAGACCAATGGAGAAAAGAACAAGAATATTTAGCATTAGATGAATTAATTTGGAAACTTTATTTAGACACAGGATATTATAATTATGTTGGATTAATGCAAAATGGAATACAAAGACAAGCAAATTTAAAAGTATTATTTGAAAGAGCAAAACAATATGAAAGTGCAAGTTTCAAAGGATTATATAATTTTATAAACTTTATAGAAAAACTAAGATTAAGTAGTGGTGATTTAGGTTCAGCAAAAATAATAGGAGAAAATGATGATGTAATAAGAATAATGAGTATACATAAAAGCAAAGGACTTGAATTTCCAGTAATATTTTTAGCAAATAGTAATAAACAATTTAATAAACAAGACATAAGAAAAGATGATGTTTTGCTACATCAAAAATATGGGCTAGGAATCAAATATATAGATTATAATATGCAACTAAGATATGAAACAGTAGCAAGAGAAATGATAAAAGGAAAAATCGAAATAGAAAATCTTTCAGAAGAAATGCGTATACTATATGTGGCACTAACAAGAGCAAAAGAAAAAATATACATAACAGGAACAGGAAAAGAGATACAGAAAAAATTAGATACTCTACAAAAAAATGTAGATATCTATAAAAAAGAAAACGGAAAGATAAAATCAAGCATTTTAAAAAACTGTAATTCATATTTAGACTGGATATTGCAAACATATTTATACAATAAACAAAAAACCGAAGAAATAGCAGAAATAAATGTAATACAAAAAGATGATATAAAAGAAATATGGCAAGAAATAAAAACAGATGAAGAAGAAACAGACCTAAATAAAAAAATTAAAGAAGAAATAGAAAATTCAAAAACAAATAAAGACATAGCCCAAAAAATCAAAGAAAGATTAGAATACAAATATCCATTTGAAGAAACAACAAATTTACCTACAAAAATGTCTGTAAGTGAAATAAAAAAAGGCAAATCAGGAGAAGAAATTATCAATTTAGCAAAACCAAAATTTTTACAAGAAGAAAAAGATAAAAAGCTAACAGGAGCAGAAAAAGGAACATTAATGCATTTATGTATGCAATATTTAGACATAAGCAAAGAATATGATTATGCAGGAATAGAAAATTTTGTAGAAGACCTAGTTGCAAAAAATATAATAACAGAAAAGGAAAAACAAGCAATTTATTTACAAACTTTATATACATATACTAAATCAGAAATTTGGCAAGAATTAAAACAAGCAAAACTAATTGAAAGAGAAAAGCCATTTTATATAATGCTACCAGCTAAAGAAATCTATGAATTAGAAAAAGAAAAAAATACAATAAATCAAGATAATAACGATAAAATTTTAGTACAAGGTATTATAGATTTATATTATATAAATAAAGACAATGAACTTATATTATTAGATTATAAAACAGACTATGTAAACAATGAAAACGAATTAGTAGATAAATATAAAGTCCAACTAGAAATATATAAAAGAGCATTAGAAAAATCATTAAACCGTAAAGTTGATAAAGTATATATTTATTCATTATATTTACAAAAAGTCTTGCCAATTTCAAATTTTAGTGATATATTAAACGAGTAATAAAACGAATAAAAGATAAAATGAAAAACAGGGAGGAAAAGTCCAAATGAAATTATTTAAAACTTACAGCGAAAAAGAAGTAAAAAGAGTAATGCCAATCGTTAAGCAAATAAACGATTTAGAAGCAGAAATCTCAAAATTAAGTGATAGTGAATTAAGAGGAAAAACAGAATATTTCAAAAAACAATTAAAAGAAGAAGGAAAAACTTTAGATGATATTTTACCAGAAGCATTTGCAGTTGTTAGAGAAGCATCAAAAAGAACATTAGGATTAAGACATTTTGATGTACAATTAATAGGTGGTATTATATTACATCAAGGAAGAATAGCAGAAATGAAAACAGGTGAAGGAAAAACATTGGTAGCAACACTTCCTGTATATTTAAATGCACTAGAAGAAAAAGGAGTTCATGTAATAACAGTAAATGATTACTTAGCAAAAAGAGATAGTGAATGGATGGGAAAATTATATAAATTCTTAGGACTATCAGTAGGACTAGTTGTAAATGGAATGGACCCAGATCAAAAACAAAAAGCATATAATGCAGATATAACATATGGAACAAACAACGAATTTGGTTTTGATTATTTAAGAGATAACATGGTAATATATAAAAATCAATTAGTACAAAGAGATTTACATTATGCAATAGTAGACGAAATTGATAGTATTTTAATTGATGAAGCACGTACACCATTAATTATTTCAGGAAGAGCAAATGAATCATCAGATTTATATAAAAAAGCTGATGACTTTGTAAAAAGATTAGAGCCTAAAGTTATAGTAGAAGAAGATGTAAAAGATTATGACCAAGCAGAAGACAATGAAAAATATGATTATATTGTAGACTTAAAGGCAAAATCAGCATCACTTACACAAAAAGGAATTAAAAAAGCTGAAGAATTTTTCAAATTAGACAACTTTAATGATTTAGAAAATTCAACATTAGTACATCATGTAAACCAAGCTTTACGTGCACATGGAGTAATGAAAAAAGATATAGACTACATAGTAAAAAATGGAGAAGTCCTTATTGTAGATGAATTTACAGGACGTATTATGTATGGAAGAAGATATAACAATGGATTACATCAAGCAATAGAAGCAAAAGAACACGTAAAAATAGCAGACGAATCAAAAACACTAGCAACAATTACATTCCAAAACTACTTTAGAATGTACAACAAATTAGCTGGTATGACTGGTACTGCAATGACAGAAGCTGCAGAATTTGAAGAAATATACAACTTAGATGTTGTATCAATACCAACAAACAAACCAATGATTCGTAAAGATGAAAATGATGTAATATATAAAACAGAAAAAGCTAAATTTAATGCGGTTGTGGAAAGTGTAAAACAAAGTTATGAAAAAGGACAACCAGTATTAATAGGTACAGTATCTATTGAAAAATCAGAAAAATTAAGCAAACTATTACAAAAAGAAAGAATACCACATGAAGTATTAAATGCTAAATCACATGAAAAAGAAGCAATGATAGTAGCACAAGCAGGTAAATTTGGAGCAGTTACAATAGCAACAAACATGGCAGGACGTGGTACAGATATTATGCTTGGAGGAAATAGTGAATATTTAGCTAAAGAAGAAATGATAAAAAATAGAGTACCAGAAAATCTAGTAGAAGAAGCAAACACATATTATGAAACAGATGACCAAGAAATCTTAAGAGCAAGAGAGCAATTCAAAAAATTAGTAGAAAAATATGATGAAAAAATAAAAGAAGAAAAAGAAAAAGTGCTAGCAGCTGGTGGACTAAAAATAATAGGAACAGAAAGACATGAATCAAGAAGAATTGACAACCAGTTAAGAGGACGTAGTGGACGTCAAGGAGACCCAGGAGAATCTAAATTCTATATAGCATTAGAAGATGACTTGATGAAAATATTTGGTGGAGATACAATAACAAAAGTATATAACACATTAGGTGCAGACGAAAATATGCCAATAGAATCAAGAATAATTTCTAAAGCAGTTGAAAATGCTCAAAAGAAAGTAGAAGGAAGAAACTTTGCAATACGTAAAAATGTATTAAAATATGATGATGTAAATAATGTTCAAAGAGAAATTATCTACAAACAAAGACGTGAAGTTCTTAATGGTGAAAACTTAAGAGACAACATGGTAAACATGATAAATAGTGTAGCAGAAGAAACAGTAGATTCATATATAAATGTAGAAAAAAATACTGTTGATGTAGAACCATTAGATAATGAAATTCAAACAAACTTTGGCATTTTCATGAGAGAATATCTAAAAGAAAATGAAAAAGAACCAGAAACAATTAAAGAAGAATTGAAAAAACAAGCTATTGCACGTTATGAAGAAAAAGAAAAAGATGTTGGCGAACAAATGAGAGAACTTGAAAGAGTTGTTTTATTAAAAGTAGTTGATGAAAAATGGATGAACCATATTGACAGTATGGAAGAATTAAAAGATGGTATTGGCTTACGTGCATATGGACAACAAGACCCTGTTGTTAAATACAGAATGGAAGGTATGGATATGTTTGAAGAAATGATATCAAATATTAAATTTGATGTTGTTAAAATCTTAATGCATATCAGAGCAGCTCAAGGAGAAGTTAAACGTCAAGAAACAGCTAAAATCACAGGTGCAGCTTTAGAAGCTATTAATAGTGTCGACGGTGGAGAAAAAATGAATGTTAAAGAAAACCAACCTATTAGAAATGAGGGGCCAAAAGTTGGTAGAAATGACCCTTGTCCTTGTGGAAGTGGAAAGAAATACAAGAACTGCTGTGGTAAAAATCAGTAATATCAAGGGATTAACATTCACACATAATTAAAAAGTTATAAAACAATACAAATATAAGCAAAAAGTCAGTTATTATAGCTGGCTTTTTGGTATACTTAAGAAAATCAAAATAGAAAAAATAAAAATCAAATTTATAGAATATCTGGCCAATTAATTGCAATAAATAAAATGGTACAATAAATAAAAGAAAGGAAGATACAAAATGAAAGAAGTAAAAATTAAAATAAAAGGAATGGTTTGTGGAGGATGTGAAAATAGAGTTAAGGCAGCTCTATCAGAAATTAGCGGTGTAGAAAGTGTAGATGCAGATTATAATACTGGAATAGTAACAATAAAATCAGAAAAAGATTTAGAAATTGCTCAAATCAAAGAAAGAATTATAGACCTTGGATATGAAATTATAGAGGAACAATAATATGAAAAGTATAATATTAGCGATAGATGGAATGACTTGTAGTGCTTGCTCAAACGGATTAGAAAAATATTTAAATAAACAAAATGGAATTTTTGAAGCAAATGTGAATCTTGTAATGGCAAATGCTACAATAACTTATGATGAGCAAATTCTAAATCAAGAAAAAATAGAAA
>CAKPOI010000033.1 GCA_934169775.1 uncultured Clostridia bacterium | reverse complement strand
CAATTCCTTTTTTAGCATATTGGGTCAATGTTTCATAATCTTTTGGTTCTAATTCAATTTTCTTTGAGAACTTCTTTTGTTTACCTAGGTTTGAAATATCTTCAACCTTTTTATCGTATTGCATATAGTTATCAAAATTAGATTGTTTTTCATCAACACTATTTGTTATTTTTTCAAGTTTTCCAGTTTCTTTCTTAATTTTAAATTCTAAATCAGATAAGTGTTCTTTTGTACTACCTTTAATACCACGAATAAATCCTCTATAACCGCTATCAGACATATATTGAAAAAATCTGTCTTGTAATAAGCTATATGATTTTATTAGTTTAGCTTTTCCATTTTCATCATATACAAGATTACCAAAGTTATCAGTTAATTGTTCTGATTTCCATTTCTTACTATGGCTCACTTGATTGATTATTTCTTTTGTAGTTCCTATAAGAGATTTGTCTTTACATCTTTTAGACCATTTTATTTCTTTCTTAACAACAGGTATTGCTACAACATGTAAATGATAATGATATATAGGCTTTCCATATTCTTCTGATAGAGCCGTATTTAGTTCATCAGCGTGCATAACAGCTGATATTATATTATCATTGCCCATTTCTTTTTCAGCAAAGTGAAATGCCTTTTCATAAAATCCTTTTGCAAATTCATAACCACCATTTTTTTCAAAATAGTCGGAGTTAATATCAAATATAATTTCATCAAATACTTTTGCATTATCTTTTAGTCCTCGAAGTGATATTTCTCTATCATCAATCATTTCTTTTAATCTTTCGTTATAAGTGCTTTCGCATTTTTTGTAATGCACATTGTTTGGTGTTTGAGTTAAGTCAACATTCATATTAGAGTAAGATTTGTTTTTTCGTTCATTATGTCTCTCTGCCTTTACAATACTTGCTCTAGTATAAGTTTCTACTCTAGCTACCGAATAGTTTGTTTTGTCCATTTAAATATCCTTTCTTGCAGGTAGCAAGAAGCGACCAAAGGGAGCTGTTACATAACTTTCTAACGAAAGTATGTAACCCACTATGACACTTTCAAAACTTCGTTTTGCAAAGATGTCGTGGGCTCCTAGCGGAGTGCTCCTAAATTATCTCATTTTCACTCGATAATTTAGGTTTGGCTTCGCCAAATCAAAATAATATTTTTCATCTCCATTCAAATATTATTTTGACTACTGAAAAATTTTTTGCACACCTGCATAAAATTTTTTCAGTATCTTATTGCTATGCTTTGGAAGAAAATAGGGCAATACCTATATAGTCTTTTTTAGCATAACAAAAAGACCCATTAGGCACAACAAATAAAACTACCTATATTGCATTTTTTTGCAAAGTAGTGAGTTTTACTTGAAACATGCTAATCGGTCTTAACCACTGCTGGACATTTTACAAACTATTCTTCTAAACCAGCCAAAATATTTTCACCGCATTGGGTTAATAAGTTTCCTACAAATCTTAATTTTCAATTTTGGAGAAAGATAGAAAATAGTTTATTGTATCCCTTACTAACCAGTGTTTAGGGTAAAATAATTCTCTTACATATTTTACCAATTACATTTTATATATTTGAGGAATTACTGTTGTAAGTAATTCTTCAAATTCTTCTGGATAATCTATATATCTATTCATTTTTCTTTTGGTACTCAATTTTACTAGATTTCCATTTTTATTAACTCTATCATATCTTTTATCCATTTTTATTATGTTATAACACATTTTTTTTAATATAGATAAATTCTCCATACTGTTGTCTTTTCTATTCCTACTTAAATCTTCATAAAAATACATATCTAGTACCCAATGCAAGTTATTCTCTATTTGCCAATGCTTCCTTATTATTCTTGCTAATTCTTCTATTGGTAAATCTACACTTGAAAAGTAATATCTTATACTATTATCGTGTACAGTTGTATTATTTATTGCCATTATCACACATTTTATATGTTTCCATTTTTTATCCTTTAACCAGTTTATATTATTAGATTTAATATATATTCTTTCTTCTTCTCGTCCATGTGTATTTTCTCTCGTGACATATACTTCAAATTTTTCTTTATAACTATTCATATATTCTAAATTGTCTACTTTTTTCTTAGTTTTTACTTTTTCATTAAAATCTTTTTCTATTGAATCATTAAAAAAATCTATTGTATCTTTGTTAGCTCCTTTATTATTCATTTTTACTGGTAATACAAAATTTCCACCTTTTTTTATTATTGTATCCATTATTTCTGTTTGAGTTCCTATTGCATCTATTGTTATGATACATCCATCTATATCTAGTATTTCTAAAAGTTCTGGTATTGCTGTTATTTCATTTGATTTATCATTTACTTTTACATGTCCTATTGATATTCCTGTATCTGCCAAATATGCGCTTACTATATATGGGATATTTCCATTTATACACTTTTCTGTTGCCCCTCTTATTGCTTTTCCATCAATGATTATTTGCTTTCCAGACTGTTCACTTACTATACAATTTATCCATTTTAGAAATATTTCTAAAAATTGTTCTGCTGGAATTAATCTAAAAACATTCCTAAATGTTCCCACACTTGGTATTCCATTCCATAGGTTTAGTTTTTTATCAAACCATTTTTCATGAGCTTTAGCATAATCATAAATATCTTCAAAATCCATTCTCTTTTGTAATATTCCACATACACTCATAACTAATATATGTGTTAAACAGTGCCTTTTTCCTGAACTATCTCTTACATCTACTATTTCTTCAAACATTTCTACTAACCTTTCCATTCTATATCTCCATCTTTTGTTTTTTATATTTTATCAAAAAAATTAGTATTTGTCTTTACTTTTTTACTGGAAAAATATGTAAGAGAATTATTTTACCCTAACCAGTGTTTCGTGTCTATTAATTTTTCAGTTACCATAATAAATGGTAAAACTAATATATCATCAAAACCGCTATTTGTCAATGAAATTTGACAAATATATCCAAATTGATTGAAATTTACATAAAAACATGGTATAATATTCAATGTTAAAAATAATATTTAGAGGTAAAAAATGGGAGTTGAATTATTTAAACACAACGCAATCGCCTATGACAAAGTTACTAAAATGTTTGAAACAGAAAATAGAGCCTGTGTTGTACATCCAACAGGTTGTGGCAAATCTTTTATAAGTTTAAAATGGTTAGAAGAAAATAGAGATAAAAGAGCAATTTTTCTAGCACCAACCGTTTCAATATTAAGGCAAATAACAAAACATATAGAATCTTGTGGAATGTCTATGAAAGACTTTCCATTTTTAAAGAGATATACATATTCTAAATTATCTAGAATGACTGATGAAGAAATTTCTAAACTAGATGTAGATATGATTGTGTTAGACGAGTTTCATCGTTGTGGTGCAAGTGAATGGAGTAGAGGGATTGCTAATTTGATTAACAATAACAACTCTGCAAAAGTTTTAGGATTTTCAGCAACACCGATTAGATATTTAGATGAACATAGAAATATGGCAGAAGAATTATTTCATGGTAATGTAGCATCTGAAATAACATTAGAAGAAGCTATGGTTAATGGAATTTTACCAATACCAACATATATAAATGCTGTCTATTCCTTTAAAGATGATATCGAACATATGCAAGAAAGAATAGATAAGGAAAAAAGAGAAACTGAAAGGCTACAAGCTCAACAATATTTAGATGATGCAAAAAAGATACTTGAAAGAGCGGATGGACTTCCTGAAATTTTTCAAAAGCATATAAAAAATAAAGCAGGTAAATACATTGTATTCTGTAGAGATAAAGAACATATGCAAAGAATGATGGAAGAATCAAAAGCTTGGTTTCAAAATGTAAATGAGCAAATTGACACATATTCTATGGCATCATTTATTCCAAAGTCTGAAAACTTAAAAGTATTTGAAGAATTCTATCATTCAGATAATGAGCATTTGAAATTGTTATTTTCAATAGATATGCTAAACGAGGGAATTCATGTTCCTAATATAGATGGAGTAATAATGCTTAGACCAACTGAATCACCTATTATTTTTAAACAACAATTAGGTAGAGCATTATCAGTTGGACATAATAGTAATCCGATAGTATTTGATATAGTTAATAATGTTCAATCTTGTGAAATGGTATCACATTTTTATAGAGAGTTAAGAGAAAGAGCATTAGTAAAATTCACACAAACAGGAAGAAAAGAAGACGAAGCAAAAATTGATGCATTTAAAATTTCAGATACAGTTAGACAAATACAAGATATATTTAGTAAAATAGATAATTGTTTAAGTTTATCTTGGGATGATTATTATGAGTTAGCAGCCCAGTATTATAAAGAACATGGCAATTTACTAGTTCCAGTTAATTATAGTAAAAATGAAATGAATTTAGGATATTGGATTATTGACCAAAGAAAGACTATGAAAGGTCAAGGTCATCGAAGAGACTTAACGGAAAAACAAATAGAAAAATTAGATGCGATAGGAATGGTTTGGGATAAATTTAAAGAACAATGGGACGAAACATATGCTATTGCAAAAGCATATTATGAAGAAAATGGCAGTCTGGATGGGTTAAGAGATATAAAAATAGATGGTAAAAATATATATCAATGGTTAGGAAATCAAAAAAAGAATTATAATAAAGGAATATTATCACAAGAAAGAATTGAAAAACTAGAACAAATTGGTATTAATTGGAATATAACTGAAAAACGAAGATTAGATTGGGAAAAAATGTATAAGCTAGCTAAAGAATACTATAATCAAACGGGAACTTTAGTATCTATAGAAAATGAAGAATTAAGAAATTGGATACAAGTACAAAGACAAGCATATAATGGCAAGGGAACATATATACAATTATCAAAAGAAAAAATAGAAAAATTAGAACAAATTGGTATGGTTTGGAATGTAAATGAAAGTAATTATACAAAAATGTATGAATTTGCCAAAGAATATTATGAAGAACACGGAAATTTACTACTACCTCATCAATATATGATAAATGGGAAGGATTTATCTAGTTGGATAAAGGAAAAAAGAAAATCATATAAAAAAGGAACTTTAAGTGAAGAACAAATAGAACAATTAGAGGCAATTAGTATGATATGGGATGTACGACAATATCAATGGGAAAATATGTATCAACAAGCACAAGAATATTATAATGAACATGGAAATTTATCAATCACTCCAAAAGTGAATAAAAAATTGTATCAATGGCTAAAAATCCAAAGAAAACTATATATGGAAGATGGAAAATTGACAGAGCAACAAAAAGAGCTTTTATCTATAATAGAAATTGATCAAGAGGCAAAAAAAGACATTGATATAAAACCTAAAGTAAAAATAAAGCAAAGCCCTTCAAGAAATGATATTTGGGAATGTATGTATGAACAAGCACAAGAATATTTTGAACAACATGGAAATTTATTAGTTCCTAGAATAGAAGAATATAAACAATTAAGTAGTTGGATTAAAACTCAAAGAAGAAAATACAAAACAAATAATGAAAAAAGCAACTTGAGTAAGGAACAAATTGAAAGATTAGAAGCAATTGGAATGGTTTGGGATGTTATACAACATCAATGGAATACAATGTATGAACAGGCTAAAGCATATTACCAACAATATGGAAGTTTATCAATTCCAGATGAAAGAGAAACTGAATATAAACAATTAAGAACTTGGATACAAGAACAAAAATTAAAATATAATAGTGAAGATGAAGCAGATTTATCTAAAGAGCAAATTGAACAGTTAGAATCAATTGGTATAGTTTGGAATGTGAATCAAGCTAGTTATGATAATATGTACAAACAGGCACAAGAGTATTTTGAACAACATGGAGATTTGTTAGTTCCTAGAACCGAAGAATATAAAGCTTTAGTGAACTGGATCAAATCCCAAAGAAGAAAATATAACTCAGAAAATGGTTTATCTCAGGAAGAAATAGAAAGTTTAGAAGCAATTGGAATGGTTTGGGATGCAAAACAACATGGGTGGGATACAATGTATGCACAAGCAAAAGTATATTATGAAGAGCATGGTAATTTATCATTTCCATATAAAGATAAAAGATATAAAAAATTAAGTACATGGATACAAAATAAGAAAAGTGGATATTATGGAAAAGGTTCTTGTCGATTAACTGACGAACAAGTAGAACAATTAAGAGCAATTGGAGTAATTCAAGATGATGATGCAGAGCATAGAGAAAGTCTAGAAGAATTAGAAGATAAATTGCAATCATTAGCGAAAAAGAAAAAACAAACCAGTCAGCTAGTTGAAGATTATCAAAATTTACAACAAAAAACATCTCAAGATAAAGGAGTAGAAAAATAGTATATGAAAAATTTGTTAGTAGAAAGTATGCAATTAAATAATAGTAGTTTATTAGAATTACAAAAATTGTTCAGAAATGGTATAATTAAAGAAAATGATATTCCAAAAGAACAATTACATGAATTAAAAAAATTATACCATGAACAAATTAATTTTTTGGAAAACTCCATAGAAGCTGATAGACAAAAAATATTAAAGATTAAAAATCAGTTATAAAGGTCTTGATAAAAATATTTGTGAAAAATTTGACAAATACTTAAAAGTTAAGTATAATAAATATAGGAAATGACAATCGCAGAAATGCGGTTACCACATAAAAATATGGATAAACGACACATCGCTCTGCCAAGCAAATGTGCCGTTTTTTTTATTTGCTCAAAAAGATAACTAAAGTTATAATTAAGGCAATATTTATGATAGTTACACCTATTAATCCGTAGAATAATAGATAGATTATTGTTAATAATGCTGATTCTACCATAGACACCACCTCCGTTCTCACAGTAAAACTGTGTATGTAGGTGGCAACACGAACACATCTACTTTTCTCATTTCCTATAAACATTACTATACAGTATTTTTTAATAAAATTCAACCGAACAAAACAAATTTTTACAACTTTTTTAATATTAATAGTAAATATACCTTTCAAAAATTATTTCTTCTACAGAATTTTTTATATTATTCATTTTTCGAACCCATTCCATTTGATTATTAGCTTTTAATTCTTCTGTTATATTTTCTCTTTCAGCTAGTTGTTTCATTAAAATATCAAATTGATTTTTACATTCTATATCTGTATTATATAAGTGCTCATCTAACTTATTATTCATAAATAAAATAATGTATTCAGCTTTCTTATGATTTTTTAAATAATTCAATCTCATTCTTCCATACTTGCCTAAGTGATAATTTTTAAATTTACTTTCTTCAAGTGTTAAATTGGGTATATAGTAATCTCCTATTTTAGTATATGTAATTTTATTATTCATTTATAAAAACCCCCATAAATTAATTTTCACTACAAATTGGACTAGATAATTTATATCTTCATTCGACAATCTAACATAATAAAATTTTGGAAGAAGTCATTAAGAATATTTTGTCCTTATTAAACTTCTCCCAAGGCAGTGTTTTTCTTGCTCCGTCCCCAAAAGCATCAGCTCCGTCCCCAAAAGCACCATTTAAGGATTACTTATCAAAGAAGCAGATTTTACATTTGATTTAACAGAAACATCAAAAAAGCAATCAGAAAAAGAATCACACCAATTAAAAGATTCAAAAGAATCAGAAGTAATAAATAATTTTTTAGCATATTTACCAATACCACTAATATCAGACTTAAAAACTTTAGAAGTCTTATAAAGATATTCAGAAAAAACATATTCCAAATATTTATCACAAGAAGTAGAAACATCGGCTAAAGCTTTACAATCCAAATAATTAGCATTTTTATCCATTGAAAGAATTTTTCCAGAGAACTTACAATCTATGGTAACAAATGGAGAGCCATTAACCAAAGAAACCTTAATTTTAGACTTTTTAGAAGGAGTCAAATAAACATCAATATATTCATTTTCAGCATTAGGATTAGGAACAGAAATTTGAAAACCCTTAACATCATTACTAATACACATAAAAGACAAAGTTTCAATAGCATTTAATTCACCAACAAGAGAGCCATCTTTAAAAACAGCTATTCCAATATTTTTAGAAGGAGAGCCTAAAATAGCATAAGGTTCACAATCATTACAAACCATTTTATCAAAAAAGTCACCTATTTCAGCATTAACAGTATAACCAGTAGACTGACTAGAACTTACAAAAACCTCATAATACTTAGAAATCAAAGGTTCAAATAAAGGTTTAGAATTTTCTATATACTCTTGAGCAGTACATTTACTAACAACAATATTTGCACTTGGACGAACTTGGGTATTATTAATCAAAGTACAAATATCATTAGCAATATTACCTTTAGCAATCTCTTCAGAAAAAACAATTAATTTACAATGTGAAAGAGTTATTTCCTTATCAATAAGGGTATTCATAAGATTTATAGCAGAACTTATGGAAGAAGCGGAAACTGTTTTTAAAATAGAAGGAGAATTTTCAGTACTACCAGATTCAGAAACAGATGAAGCATCAGTAAATTGAAAAGAAACTTTAATATTACTTTGAGTATCATAATCAGTATCAATGCCCATGGCAACAACAACAGCAATATTATCAATAGAAACTTTAGAAAAAGACGGAGAAAAAAATATTGTTAAAATAACAAAAATAAGTATAAAAATTAATATTTTAATAGTATGTTTCAAAATACAAGACTCCTTTCAAAATTATTTAAAATCTTTCTTTTTTTTAAAATTAGCTAATATCAAAATGCCAATACCAAGAAGTAAAACTACAAAATAGATTAAATAAAAATAAATTTTAGATTCAAAATACCTTGTAGTAGCATAGTTTTTAGAAAGAAGAGAAATACCGAAAATAATAATAGGAATAATAAATGCAAATGGTTTGTCACTTTCTAAATTAGTCAATTTTTTAATAATATTCATAGAAAATCTATTAGCAATAATCAAATAACAACAAATTTCCAAAATCCAAATAATCATAAATAATGATTCAAGCCTTTGAAAAAAAGAACCAAATTCAATATATCTAGCAGAAGAATAAAAAGGCAAAACTTTACCAGCACCAACAAAAATAGAAAAAATAAGTAAAATAGTAGAAATAGAAAGAACAAGATAAATAGTCCCAATAATAACAGAAAACAAACAAATATTTTTCATTTTATCAGGTTGCTTTAAAAAAGGAGGAAGAAAATACAAACAAGAAATCCCACCAAAAGCACCAATATTACCAATACCGGTAATAAAAGTATTAACAAAACCTTTACCTAAAATAGGATAAATATTTTGAAAAGAAAAATGGCCTAAATTACCAACAAATAAAAACACAACACTAGCAAGAACTATTGGAAAAACAACAGAAATAGCCTTTGCATTACTACCAAAAGAAAGCAAATTATTAATAATCATTCCAAAAACAAAAGAAATAATAATAAAAACAATGTTAGTCATAGGAAAAAATACAATGTGAAGACCTTCACAAAATTCCCTAAGTAAACTCGCACTACTAAAAATAAAGTAAAATAAAAATAACACACCAACAATAGACTTAAAAACCTTACCACCAAGATATTCAGAAATATCAATAATATCTTCAGAAGCAAAATTTTTAAGTAATCTATAAATAATATAAGAAACAAATATTGTAATAAAACCTACATATATTAAATTTATAATAGTACTTGACTTTGTATTATTAATTAAATTTTGTGGAAGAGAAGACAAAGTATGTGCAACAATTACAGTAACAATCATAAATACAGCTTCAGTAGAACTAATTTTAGAATATGTCATTTTTAAATCCTCCAATCTAACTTTATAAAAAATATAAATATAATTCTAAAAATAAAAACTAGTATAAAAATCATCTTGTGTGTAAAAAAGGGAACTTCCATTTCATAGCAATTTTTTCTTGTTTTTCATCTTTTTTAGTATCCAAATATTGAGCACGATATTCACGCTTCCAAATAGGAGGTAAATAATATGAATGACCTTTAGTTTTACTAAAAGGAGAAATACCAGCCATATAAGGAACACCAAAAGATTTCATATCACACAAAATAGAAATATAAGCAAATAAACCAAGTCCAATACCTAAAAATCCACAACAATATCCCAAAAAAATAAAAATAAATCTATATAAGCGCAAATGGAAACTAAAAGAAAAATCAGGTATAGCAAAAGAAGAAATACCAGTCATAGCAACAATAATTACTAAAACAGGGCTAACAATACCAGCAGAAACTGCAGCTTGCCCCAGAACCAAAGCACCAACAATACTAATAGTAGTACCTATAGGAGAAGGAACACGCAAACCTGCTTCTCTAATTAATTCAAACGAAATCTCCAAAATCAAAATCTCAAAAATAACTGGGAAAGGCACATTTTCTCTTGAAGCCAAAATAGAAAACAATAAATCAGTAGGTAAAACTTCAGAGTGAAAATTACTAACAGCAACATAAATCCCAGGCAAAAGCAATGTAAAAAAAACAGCTAATATGCGAATAGACTTTACAAAATTAGAAAAAGAAGGCTTCATATTTTTATCATCAGGAGAGCCCAGAAAATCAGTAAAAATAGCAGGAGCAATTAGAGCATAAGGTGTACCATTAACCAAAACAATAACTCTACCATCTAATAAATAACTACTAGCTTTATCAGGCCTTTCAGTAGACAAAACTTGAGGAGTATCCATTACATTAGAATCAATAATTAATTGTTCTAACTGTCCAGTAGAAAGTAAAGAATCAACTTCAATATTATTTAAACGATATCTAACTTCAGCCACCAAATCTGAATTTGCAATATTTTGAACATAACAAAGAGCACAAGGAGTTTTAGTAATTTTTCCAATAGAAATATTTTCAATAACAAGATTTTCATTATGCACATTACGTCTAATTAAAGAAGTATTTGTACGAATATTTTCTACAAAGGCCTCATGGGCACCATTAATAACAATTTCATTCTGAGGCCTTTCCACACTACGTTGTTTAAAACCTTTAACATCAATATCAAAAGCAATAGTTAAAGTATCTATAAACAAAGCACAATTTCCGGAATTAATATCATTAAAAACTTTCTCAAACTCACTATATTGTTCAACTGAATTTTGAGGCATTAAACAACTCAAAATATATTCAGAAAGATCAAACTTTTTAACTTTTCTAACAGTAATATTATTTGTAACAGCCTCTGAAATAATACGATTTTGGTCACCATCGTACATATTACTACGATTTTTAAGCATAAGAGGTTCTAAAATAAATTTATTCATAATATCAGTATCAATCATTCCATCAATGTAAAGAATAAAAGCAGCATACTGTTTGCCACGTGCATTCAAAGTAAACTCTCTTATAATAATATCACTATTTATCATAGAATTATATTTAGTTTTAACATATTCCAAATTAACTGATAAAGCAGGAAAAATATTTTTATTTTCCGGAACATTTGCATTATTTTTTGAATTTTGATTATTACTAGAATTACTTTCTTCCTCATTATTTTCCAAAAGAACAAAACTATGCTTTTCAGGCTGTTTGCATGTAAATAATGAAGAAATCATATCTTTTAAATTCATAGAAAATTTTAATCCTTTCAAATTTAACTATTTAAGAAAAAATAAATTTAAATATCTTCTCAAATGTATTATCCACAAATTTAAAAAAACTATACCAAATTTTTCAAAAATATGATAAAATAAAATCCGAGTTGAAAGATAAAGGAATGTGATAAAAGATGAAACAAACAAAAAACAATAGACAAAAATACAAAAAGCAAAACATATACAAATATTTGATAACACTAGCAATAACAGTAATTATAGGAATATTAGGATATTATTATCCAGAATTAAATCAAGCAATACAAAAAGCAAATGAAATATCAAATAAAAGTATAACAGAAATAGCAAATGAAACATCAACAAAAAGTACAAACGAAACAGTAGAAGCAAATTCATATGAATTAAAAGACATACCAGAATATGAAAAAGATCCATATGTATATATAAACAAAAACACGCCAGAATTTTCAGAAGAAGAAAAAAATACAACAGAACCATTTGAAAAATATTCAGAGCTAGATAGCCTAGGAAGATGTGGAGTGGCATATGCAAATATATGCAAAGAAATAATGCCAGCAGAAAGAGAAAAAAGAGGAGATATAAGTTCTGTAAAACCAAGTGGATGGAAACAAAAAAAGTATAATGGAGAATTTTTATACAATAGATGTCATTTAATAGGATATCAATTAGCTGCAGAAAATGCTAATGAAAAAAATTTAATAACAGGAACAAGATATTTTAATGTAACAGGAATGTTAGATTTTGAAAATAAAGTAGCAGAATATATAAAAACAAAAGCAAATAATAACAACCATGTCTTATATAGAGTAACACCATATTTTGAAGGCAATAATTTATTAGCAAAAGGAGTACAAATGGAAGCATATTCTGTAGAAGACAAAGGAGAAGGCGTTTCTTTTAATGTATTTGTATATAATGTACAACCAGGAATTACAATAAATTATAAAACAGGAGAAAGTTCCAAAAACTAAAAGATAAAAAATATCAAAAAATGCCAAAAGGAAAGGAGGAAGGCTTATTGAAACTAGAAATATTTAATAATTTAGCAGAAAATTTAAAAAACAGCAAAATAGTAGAAAAATTTATGGAAGAATTAAATAACACATTAGAAAGAAATAACAGTGAAAATATAATAAATAATAAAAATCTAACAACAGAATATAGAGATAAAATGCTAATAGAAAGAAATGAAATATTACAAAAATATGCTGAAAAAACAATAGAAAAAGGTGATATGTATTACATATATGACCAAAAAGACACATATCTTGCTACTTTGTGCAATCCAGAAAACACACATAAAATAATAAAAATAGCTAAAAATGAAGTACCACAAGATGCAACAATTGGAAGTGTATTACATTTAGAAAATGAAGCCTACATTGTAGATAAAGAAACTACAAATCTAGTAAAAGAAGAATTAGATAATCTTTTAGATAAACTATTAGAAGAACAAAATATAAAGATGGCAGAACATAGAGTAGAAAGACATTTATATGAATTTGTAGAAAAAGATAACGATAAAGTTTCACTGATTGATATAACTAAAAATGATGGGGAAGTTTTTGAAGAATTTGATTTTCCAAAAGAACTCTTAAATAATATTAGTGAAGGTAGTGTCATTAAATTTGAGAATGGAACATATAAAAATTAGATAATAATATTCTTCTGAAATTACAATTATGTAAATTTGATTATAGATAAGGAATAAAAATAACAACACATTCCACTATGCCAATATTGCGAATGTGTTGTTATACTTTTATGTAGTGGTAACCGCATTCACTGCGGTTATTCATTTCCTATATTTATTATACACAGATTATAAAAAAAGTTAAATGAAATTCTTATTTTCTAATAAAATTTTTAACCAAAAATATATCAAAAAAATCAACTTTTGGCAGTTGATTTCTTAAAATTCATCTAATACAATAATTAATTTTTTGGTGGAGATGAGGAGAGTCGAACTCCTGTCCATAAAACCTTCCGAATAAAATTCTACAAGTTTAGTTTGTTATTTAAATTCAAAAATATTTCTCCAACAAACAGGATAAATAAAATTATAGCTCTTAAAAATACCCACTACTTTAGGAGCAAAAGCAGTTTTGTTTCCTACAAAAATGACACCTTATCCAATAGTGTAGGCCTAAAGGTAAAGCGAAGCTGCAACTAAGCAGCTAAAGCAAATTCTCTATTATTATCTGCATTTATATTTAAGCTCTCGTTTTTTAAGTGGCCAACGAGAATCCACTACTTGCTATCTATACTTCTAGTAATATGTCGAAACCATTACATCCCCATATAAATTAATTATACAATGGTGCCAAATAAAAGTCAAGAAAAAATGCAAAACTCAAAAATGTACAACTGTATATATGTGAATAATGTGCAACAAAAAACTGTGAATTGAAAAAATAAATAGAAAAAAGCAAAAATAAGTGTATAAAATATTAATATGAATTTAGTTTAAAGGTGCACTTTTAGTATGTTTTATAAAAACTATTTATATGATAAAATAGCCGTGAAATAAAAAAATAAAGCCTTTAAATAAAATTTTTAAAATATAATTCTATAAGTTATATTTCATAAAAACATTTTTAAAAAGGTATGTTAATCTTTCAACTTTAGTAAAAGCATATAGCTAATTATATAACATATACTAACAAAAAATGCAATACTGATTTATAAAAAAAGTTTTTGTAATAAAGTATAAAATTTTATAAAATAGTTAATACTGTAAGTAAAGCTAGTTTTTTGCTTTTTTGTTAAGTTGAAAGCTTAATAAAAAATAATTTGAGAAAAGAAGGGAGATTTTGGGATGAACAAAACGAAGAAAAACACAAGAGGAATCACACTAATAGCATTAGTGATTACAATCATTGTACTCTTAATATTGGCTGGAGTGACAATAGCAGCATTGAGTGGAGATAATGGAATTTTAACTAGAGCAAAAGAAGCAAAGGAAAAAACTGAGCTAGCTCAGAAAGAAGAAGAAAAAACACTATCAAATATGGAAGATATTTTAAACAATACAATAAACTTTAACAATTTAAATATAGCAGATACAAATCCAGCAGGAGCACTACCTGCCAATTCAACTGTAATAGAATCAAATGCAAGTAAAGGGATAGTAATAAAAGATAAAAATAATAATGAGTGGGTTTGGATAGAAGTTCCAAAAACAACAGTATTTACAGGCTTAACAATAGATACAACAAACACATTAACAGAACAAAATTATACAGATATAAAAAATAAATTAATAGCATATGCAGGAGTATATAGAAATGGTTCAGCTTCTCAAACTAGAAGTGATTGGACAGATGAATGGTATGCAAAAGATGGAAGTACATTAGTAACAGCAAGTACATCTAATTTAACAGAAGCACAAAAAGCTTTGACAAATGGATGCGGATTAACATATGATGAATATAAAACAGCATATCAAAAAATGTTAAAAAGTGTATATACTTATGGAGGATTCTGGATAGGAAGATATGAAGCAGGAATAGAAGGAACTACAACAGAAACAACAAATGCAAGAAGTTCACATTCAAATATAGTAATAGGTTCTTCACCAAAAGCCATAAGCCAAAAGGATGCAATACCATATAATTATGTATATTGTAGTGAAGCTCAAGCTTTAGCTAAAGAGATGACACCAAATAATAATTATACAAGCAGTTTAATGTTTGGAATTCAATGGGATTTAGTGTGTAAATATTTAGAAGTAAAAGGAAAACTAACAACTGCAAATATTAATTCGGATAGTAGTGCATGGGGAAATTATAG
>CAKPOI010000032.1 GCA_934169775.1 uncultured Clostridia bacterium | reverse complement strand
CCTCATATTAATTTTAATACATTATAACATAGAAATTAGTAAATTAATTGTAATTGACTTATTAGTATAAATTGAGGTAAATACCTATCTAGCCTACTTCTTGTTAAGATTTGTTTTTGTTTACATACCTATAAATAAGTAAGTATATTAAAATTAAGCCAGACACTCCAATTAAAGCAAAACCTATATTATCAATATATAATTTATCTTTTTCATTACTTGTTTGCCCTCCAAATTACTAGTTATCTTTAACTTTTTTCTTTAAATCTTTTGAATAATATATTAAATCAGTACAAATTAAATCTTCATCTTTAATTTCTTCATCGTAATTGTCTATAAAAAAATTCTTAACTGTTTTCTCATATTTATCGAACCCTTGCTTAACATAGAAAGGAATGTTATTCTCCGTTGTTCCTACCAACATTCTGTCGTATTTTTGTTTATAATTACCACATAATGATTTTAAAAGTGTTTTTGCATAACCTTTATTTCTATAACTTTCTTTCGTAACTATATTCTTTAACTCTAATGTTTTTCTAGAAATAGGCAAAATAACTGCAATAGAAATTAGCTCATCTCCCTTTTTTAAAGCATATACATCAGAATCGTTCAAATACTTATGTATCATATCCTTTGAAGGATCTGCCTCCAAAAGTAAATCCATATAATTTTCTTTATTTTCTATTTTTTTAACTTGCATTCTAGGTTCTCTCGGTATCTCGTAACCATTGGGAATACTAGGTTTTGTAGTATTGTGGTTATTATATCTCATCTCCTCACTAAAAACACATCCACAATATTTTTGCATATATAGACCTAATTCTCTAGCTTTATTCTGTCCCTCTCTAAATCCAACTCTAAAATCTCTATACAAAAAATCAATTCCATACTTTTTTGACATGAAATTAGCAACCTCTATCAATGCATTATGTTTTTGATAAGGACTTACCAAAAGAGTAGTAGTGAAAGCATCATACCCATTTTCTTTTGCATATTTAGCAGTTTGCTCTAAACGTACAGGATAACAATAATTCTTACATCTCCCTGACAAATCATCAATAACATTTTTGCAAAATTCATCTAAGCCATAGTTTTCTTCAAAAATAGCATTAACATTTATTCTTTTAGTATATTCTTTTAAGCAATCTTTCCTAGCTTTATATTCAGTATATGGATGTATATTTGGATTAAACCAATATACAGTTGGCTCTATATTTTCACTTCTCAATTCATCTATGCAATACACACTACAAGGTGCACAACAAGTATGCATTAACAATTTCATTTTTTTCATTCCTTCCTTAATTATAAAACCTAATTACCCCCAAATTAAATTTAGCAGCATTTTAGTACATATAACATTTCACATATAAAGTATCATCTATACAAATTTCATCTCCATTAGAACTAATTATTTCATTTAAAATTTCTTGAGGAATTTCATCAGTTTTCTCAATTAATCTATGTGGAAAATAAAAATTAATACATCCTACAGCTGACCAATCTGTTCTAACTGCATTATATGTTAATACGTTTTTATTAATAGTTTCTTGATAATAACCTTTTTCGTTTTCTCCTTTTATTGTTACTATTTGAATTTTACTTACAACAATATTATTGTTTTTTTCATATTGTTCAACATATTCTAAAATTTTATCACATTCAACTTGTTCCAATTTATTCACTTTTTTATGTTCAGACATTATAAACACATTAAAAAATACTGTTGACAAAAAATACACTATAAATACTATTTGTAAAATATTAGTTAAAAATTTTTTATCTATATTGTTAAATAAATCTGTTTGCGCATAAATATATAAATACATTACTCCCAACAAACTTCCCATAGCAAATCTTAATCTACCAGCCCAAAATCCTGTCAGTGAAATTGCATATGTTACAGAGGAACTACATATAACAAAAATTATTAAAAACAATAAGCAAAAAATAACACTCCATTTTTCCTTTTTTTTAATTGTTCCATTATAATTCTTTATCTGATTTACAATAGCAATTCCAAATGTTACTATTGTAAATATTATAAATAAATATTGAGGATACAAATTACATGTATCTTCCAATATATATATAATATTTAATAATATAAACTCAATATTAGCAAAAATTTGCGAAAAATTACTTAATCTAGTTTGAGTAGTGCCAAATACATTTTCTGCAATTTTTATCACACATAAATCCACTCCTACCGCAATTCCAGCAATAATTCCACTTATAATTACATCTATTGCATTTCTTTTATAATCTCTTGGATTTTTTATAAAAGTCAATACAGCTGTTAAAATAAACATAAAACCTACAGTTCCTTGGTAGCTCACAATTCCTAATATTGCAAATAATAATGATTTTAAGAAACTATTTTTTTTTCTTTCTACTAAAACTATTGTTGACAAAGTGTAACATAAAACACTAAGTGCCATAACAGAACTTTCTAAAAAACACATATTTTCGACATACATAAAGTTCCAAATAATTATATAACATATCAGTACCAAAAATATTTGACTTTTCAAATTCTTTATATTTACATATTTTTGTGTCCATTTTACTATTTGCATTACAGCTATATTTGATATTACTATTGCAAGTAACATTGATATAGTATTTGCTGCTTCAATTGATATTTTTAAGTTTTTAATTATAAATAAAAATGTTGCTGAAAAAATTCTTCCATCTGTTAAATACCAATTTTTTATATATTTATCATATCCTACTTGCCATATATTATATGTATCTGTAGCATAGTGACCTGAAATAAATTGTGAATATACTATTGCGCTAAACATACACAACATTATAAAAGTTACAGTGTTCAAATGCTCCTTACACCATTTTTTAATTTTCATATACAAATTCTTCCCTTCACTTTTCTAAAAAGCACTCATAATAATATTCTTCAAAAGCAAAATTTTTTTACCACATCAAAACTTAATTTAATAAATATGCAGTAAAAATATCTACATTTTCAATTTTTTTGAAATTATTTTTTACATAGTCTATCACTTTTGTAGGAGTTTGCCAATTTAAAGAATAACCATCCTGTTTTATTAAATAAATAACATTTTCAGAATTACTTTTTATTTTATCTATTATTCCTTCTTCTCCATCTTTTCCTATATTTCCCTTTAAAAACATATCATAATTTTTTGTATATTTTTCAATTGGAATATTATAAACAGCAGCTTCTGCATCTAATATATATACCTTTTTTCCTTGTGATTCCTTTTTAGCTGTAAATTCTTCTATTGCTTTCATTCTTTCCTTTAAATTTTCTGAAATCTCTATTCCATGATAATGCAAAACATCCTGATTTAAATCTTCCTGCATATATATTGCTAAATTATTGCAAGTTACTAACAATATAAAATCAAAAATTAATATTCCAATTACCATAATTATTGATTTAAAAATAAAACTCCAATTAAATGATAGTATTTTACTTGAGATTTTATTAAATTTTGTTTTACCTGAATCTAATTCTTTATTACCTGATTTTCGAGTATATATCAACTTTTTAATAGCACAAAATACTATAAAGAAAATTTCTAACCATGTCATTAAACTTCCTATTAAAAAATGAATTCTATCAGAAATCGGATAAATGACAATTAACATTGGTAAACTATACACTGTAAGTATTTTGATGATAGATTTAAAATCACTTGTTAATCCTTTGCCCTCTACATTATTTAATTCATTAATTTCTCTTGCTTTTTTTAAGTCCTTTATAAAAAATATAAGTATTAATAATATTTCTAATCCAATTGCAAATGGTAAAATTCTTGCAAGTATTTCTATTATTGTATTTTCTTTATATAACATATTATAAGGTATTGAATTACTAAAAGTAGAAATTCCTTTAACAGCATAACTTATAAAATCATTCCATGCACCAGTTGCATTCAAATACAAAACTAGTAATATTCCAGGTATAGCTATTCCACAAATTCTAAAACCCACTTGTTTCATTTTTTGTTTTGAAAAAATCTTTTCTTTTTTACTTACATTTATTTCTAAAAAAGGATATATGACAGTTGCAATTGCAACAAAAAATCCTATACTCTGTTTTGTACATACAGCTAATCCCGCTAAAATTCCCTGTTTTATGTCAAATAGAATTTGATTTTTGTCATTTAATATAAGATTATTATTTATTTCACATTTTTTCTTTTTCAAAATTTCATTATAAGTTAAAACCAATGTTAAAAACAAAGTCATATAATTATAATCTATGCAATAACTTTTACTGAATAAAATTGCTATGGCAAATGTCATAATAAAACTAATATTATTTTCAGTTGTAATATTTTTTAATATTTTATATATCACATAAAAAATTCCTATTAATAAAATCGCCGCTAAGATTCGCATTACTATTAATTCATCAGCAAAAAATCTTAAAAAAATGCTATTTAGCATTGGCAAAAATGGAGTAGTTATTGTACTTATATCTTTATATGGTATTAATCCTTTTGCTATATTTCTCGCTACATTATAATTCCAAATTTCGTCTAAATCACCTAATGGATTTATCAAAATAGTGCTCAATATAAACCCAAATAGAGATATAAACATAAAAAACACAAATATTTTTTCCTTTTTCATACTTCTTTCCTATCCTTAAGTGTTTTTGGGGACGGACACAAAAAATCAAAAAATAACTTTTAATATTTAAGTTCCGTCCGTCCCTTTCTAATGATTTTTGCTCCGTCCCCAAATCACCCTCTAAAATCATACCCCATATGCTTATATGCTGGAGGTAAAACTATTCTACCTCTAGGAGTTCTTGACACATATCCAATTTGAATTAAATATGGTTCATATACATCTTCCAAAGTGTCAACTTCTTCACCAATAGTTGCTGCTAAAGCCTCTATTCCAACTGGTCTACCACCATATTGTACAATCATTGTATCAAGTAATTTTCTATCTATTTCATCTAAACCTAATTCATCTATTTCTAATTTATTAAGTGCAAGTTTCGTAATTTTTAAGTCAACATCTCCATCTCCCAAAACAGCAGCATAATCTCTAACTCTTTTTAGTAATCGGTTAGCAATTCTAGGGGTTCCTCTAGATCTTTTAGCAATTTCAATTGCTGCTTTTTCATCTATTTGTACTTCTAATATTCCTGCTGAACGCTTTACAATTTTTGCTAAGTCTTCTACAGAATATAATTCTAGCCTATGTACAATTCCAAATCTATCTCTTAATGGAGTTGTTAACGAGCCTGCTTTAGTTGTAGCTCCTATTAATGTAAATTTAGGCAAATCTAATCTAATAGACCTTGCACTTGGACCTTTTCCTATTATAATATCTAATGTATAATCTTCTAAAGCCGGATATAAAATTTCTTCTACACTTTTACTTAATCTGTGAATTTCATCTATAAATAAAACATCAAATTCTGATAAATTAGTCAACAATGCTGCTAAATCTCCTGGTTTTTCAATTGCTGGACCTGATGTTATTTTTATATTTGAATTCATTTCATTTGATATAATATTAGACAAAGTTGTTTTTCCTAATCCAGGAGGTCCATATAATAAAACATGGTCTAATGGCTCTCCCCTTTTCTTAGCCGCTTCTATATATATTTTCATATTTTCCTTTATTTTATCTTGTCCAATATATTCATCTAAAGTTTTTGGCCTTAATGAATTTTCTAGTCTTTCTTCCCCAGAATTTTCTAACTCTGGATTTATTAGTCTTTCATCTTCCATTTTTTTCAGTCCTCTCTTTAAACATACACAAACACAATAATAAGCACTTTTTTCACCTAAAATTTAATACTTTTTAGTTCACAAGAACAAAAGCGGACATTAATAACATTAGCACTTAATTGGAACATTTTAAAGTCCGCGTCTTTGTTCGTGCGCGAAATTTGCAAAACAAATTTCTGTACCTTATTATTTTTTGGCTCCGACCCTAAAATCATTAATGTTTTTTGACTCCGGCCCCAAAAGCATTAATAAAGTTTTCTATAATTGATAGCATTTTACTATTATCTGATTGATACTTCACAGGCTCAAAACTTGGTATTTTTTTTATTGCGTCCTCTAATTCACTTACATCATTTATTCCTAAAATATATCCCTTCTTATTAAAGAGTTCTACTATTTCTTCTTGATGATTATTTACATGTTCATCATATTCATGCTTTCTTGGTACTGCTATTACCTTTTTATCAAGTTTTAATGATGTTATTATAGATCCTGCTCCTCCATGTGTTATTATATATGATGCCTCTTGCTGATATCTCTTTATCTCATCTTTTGGTATCAAATCAAATATCTCCATATTTTTACTTTTATACTTTGTGTAACCTGCTTGTACTATTACTTCTTCTTGTATTACTTCTTTTTCTATTAATTGTTCTATTTGATCTAATAACCTATGAAAACTATTATTTTGAGTTCCTAACATTACTAATATCATTAATATATTGTCCCCCCATACAATGCTTTTGGATATAATTTAAGCATTTCTTCCCATTGTACTATAAATAAATCAGCTATTGGATATATTAGTTTTCCAGTTGCTGTTTTTTTATTTGTATTTGCTATTGTTTCTATATATACAATTTTGCTTCTAAATATTTTTCCTAATATACACATTGGCCCTGCTGTATGTGTTCCTGTTGTTATTATTACTTTTGGTCTTATTCTAAAGTATAAATACACTGTTCTTAAACATAAATAAAAATACTTAAAAATATATGTAAATATTTTTGATCTTGTTCCATATGGTAAAAAATATAATTTTTTACCATATGTTTCTTTTAAATTTTCATTTGATTTATCTTTTTCTGTTATTATATATGAATCATATTTTTGAAACAGTGGCTTTAGTTGTAACAATTCATCTAAGTGTCCACCTGTGCTAGATATAAACAACACTTTCTTTTTTTTATTTGCTTTCTTACTTTCCTGTTCTTTTTGGATTTTTTCTATTTTTTTCATAATCATAACCTTACTTTTTATTTTAATTTCAAACTTATATTTGCCTTTTCATTGTGCTAAAAATAAGCAATTGATAAAAACAAAATAATTTTTTTGTTCTTCCTTATTTTACTATAAAAAATAAAAAATAGCAATCCAAAAATTGCTATTTTTTATATTATATGAAACAATATGAAACTTTTTTGTTTCGCAACACAAAGTGAAAATATTTTATTTTCAAGACCTCTTCAAAAATAAGAACAGTATTTTTTTATACTATAAAACTAAATATTATAATTTTCATTCAAAAAATCATTTAGCAATGCCTGTTTATACATTCCCATATTAAAACTATTTACAAAAGATTTTTTAACCAATTCTTGTTTTTTAGGTGTATAATATTCTTTTATTGCATCATCTTCTAAAATTAAAATCTTTTTATTATTTTTATAAGGTATATCAAATAAAAACTTAGTATCACATAAATCTGAAAAATATTTTTCCACTACCTCTGTTGTCGTATCCTGAAAATTTTCCAATTCATTACCTGTATTTGTGCCAAATAGATTAGATTGTATTAGAGTTTTAGGGTTATTATCTTTTATTATATCTGTTATTAAAACACTATTTAAATTATAATATTGAGCTAATTTACACATATCATTTTTAAATTTTGTTTGTTCCTCATTTTCACTAAATACAACAAAAATATTATTTTGTTGATATGTATCTTTTTCTTTTCTATCTTTCCAATATCCTTTTATTGTTGTATATGAATATCCTAGTTTTTTAATTTTTTTTGATAATTGCATATTTTTATTTCTATATAATTCCTGTATTTTTTCAAATCCATTTTTCATATTTTTCACAACAGGACTATTTATGTCTATTGACCTATAAATCCCTATAAATGCTATTTGTTCCTTTGCAGAAAAAGAATATACAGACAATGATATGTGATTAATAATTTTTCTTATATCATTTTTTCTCATTATTCCATGTGCATTAATAAGATATTCATAAAATTCCTCTGCTTTCTCTATTCCAAAAAAATTATCAATATACATTGTCCAATAACATACTGGTATTTCATTATCTAAATTTTGTAATATATAATTACTATTTCTTTTATTTTTCATATAAAAATTCCTCCTTATTTTTTCACTTATAAAGAGGATGTAATAAATTAAAATTCCCTATCGTTCTAGCTTTAGCACCTAATTTAATAGGTTGCTGCATAGTCAAAGTGCTAGTCACTCGTATGCTCTTTATAAGGTAAATATTTTACTATATTATATATTATTTTTTACAAATGTAAATATCTCTGGTCACAAAATGTAATATTTCTTTTTAAGATATAAACTTTATTCCAATTATTAATAAGTATATCATACCCACTTTAGCATTTACTAAATACAATTTTCGGTATATTACATATAAAAACTACCATTAACATTAAACATTTTACTAATAATATATCTTATTATTTTTGATTTTGTCATATTAATATATCTTCCTTGTAAAAGTTCTTTTGTTATATTCAAATTATCATTATTACATAATAATTCATATTCAACATTGTTATCTATAATATATTTATTGGTTGCTATAAATCCATTTCTTAAGTAAAACTGTTTTCTTTTATATTTAAGCTCTTTTTGATTGGTAGATCTTTCTATGCTTAGTAATACATTATTATATGAATTCGTTAATTGTTTTAAAATTTCAGATCCATATCCTATATTTCTTTTGTCATTATCTATTGCAAAATACATTAAATACGCTATATTATCATATTTTATAGTATACTGAAATCCAACTAACTTATCATTATCATAAATTGCATTAAATATTACATTACTTTCTTTCGCACATCTTTTTAACAGCCAAAACGGAAATCTTTCTCCCTTCTCAAAAGATTCAATATATATTTTTTTAACTCTATTCTTATCTTTGCATTTGTTAAATTCAATATAATTTAAGTTCATTCACATTACCACCTACAAATTTTTTTATTTTTGAAACAAACCATATAAATATTAATAAATTCTCAAATTTTTACTCATTCTTTAAAACTCCTAATCCTAGATAAAATTTCTTACTATTTAATAACTCATATTTTATAATTTTTTGTAATTTAGTATTTTCTTCTAATAAACTGTAATCATCACATTCTTTTAAACCATAAGCAAAATTCAAAATATCATCTATACAATCTTCACCTTTTTTCACATTAAATAAATTAAAAAAATTTGCAATATTTGAATTTGAATCAATTACTTCATTTAATTCTTTGCTTAATAACCATGAATTACATATGTAATTATAATTAGTTATATTATAATATTTTTTTATTTCAACCTTTGAATTTTCTATAGAAGCACGAACATCCTCCATATATAATCTATTACCTTTTGGGATATGAATTTTTATACTATTTTTGTCTAAATATTCAAATTGTAATATTCCTATTTCTAGTAGTCTTCCTCTTATAAAGTAAATTGCCCATAACATTTGTGATATTCTTACGCCTTCATATTTTCTAATAACAAGGTCATTCATAAAACATTCTTTTATTCTCTGTTTTTGTTTATTTATTTGATGTTCGTCAAAGTTAAATTTTTCAATAGATTTTATATGATATATAAATCCATATAAAATTATTACATTTGTAATAAATGGATTTACATTATCCCAAAAAAGTTTATTTATATCTTTTTGTTCCCAATATTCTCTTATATCATTAAAATTTCTCTCATAAAAGTTACTTATTAATTCATTAAATTTTTCCAATTTTATTTGTTCTATACATTTATAACACATTTCCTTATACTTTAAATCAATATCGTAAAAATTTATTGCTTCATCTATTACTTTATAAATATCCATTATATTTCACCTAATTTTTTAAAATAAAAGTTAGAAAAAGACTTAATTATCCATTTCTAACTTCTTATATATTATCCAAACAAACCTCTTTTCTTAACAGGTGGTTGCTCATTCATTGTTTTTGCAAGTTGAGTTAATAATTCTCTTTGCTCTTTTGTCAATCTTTTTGGAGTTTGAACTAATACTGTAAATACAAAATCTCCTTGCACTGAAGAATTAACATTTTTAAATCCTTTATTTTTTATAGTAAATTTTGTACCTGTTTGAGTTCCTTCTGGTATTCTATAAGTTTCCTTAGAGCCATCAACCATAGGAATTTGCAAATCAGCACCTAAAGTTGCTTGTGTAATTGTTATTGGTATTTCGCATAAAACATTATTTCCTTTTCTTGAGAAAATATTATGTTTTTTAACTCTTACTATTATATATAAATCTCCATTTGGTCCACCTTTTTCTCCTGGATCTCCTTCTTTTCTTAATACTACTGTTTGACTATCATCAATCCCTGCTGGAATATGGAATTTTATTTTTGGTTGTTTCCTAACTGTTCCTTTACCTCTACAAGTCTCGCATGGTTCTTTTATAATCTCTCCTGTTCCATGACATTCTGAACAAGTTCTAGTTGTTTGTACAGAACCTAATATAGTATTTTGTACTTGTCTTACTTGGCCTGTACCTTGACATGTTGGACATTTAATAGGCTTTGTTCCTGCCTTAGCTCCTGTACCATTACACTCTTTACAAGTTTCATTTCTATTTATAATTATCTCTTTATCCACACCTAAAAATGCATCTTCAAATGATATATCAACATGAACATTTAAATCCGCACCTTTTCTTGGACCTGAAGGCCTTCTAGCTGATTGTCTTCCTCCAAATCCACCTGTAAAAAATGAAGAAAAGATATCACTAAAATCGCCAAAATTTCCAAAGCCATCAAAATCACCAGTATATGTGTAGTATCCTCCTTGCCCACCAAATGGACCTCCATTTCCACCAAATCCTTGAGGGCCTTCTGGTCCAAATTGATCATACATCTTTCTTTTTTGAGGATCTGATAATGTCTCATATGCTTCATTTATCTCTTTAAATTTTGCTTCCGCTTCTTCTTTATTATCTGGGTTTGCATCAGGATGATATTTTTTTGCCAATTTTCTGTATGCTTTTTTTAATTCATCATCTGTTGCTGTTTTTTGAACTCCTAATACCTCATAATAATCTCTTTTTGATGCCACTTATTTCACCTCCATAATTTAATATGTATATATTCTCATACAATCTAATCAATTCATATATCTCTGTTTTTAATACTTTCTCTATTTACTAAAGTTTGAGGCTGGATAATTCCAACCTCTCACCTAATTAGACTTTATTTGTTATCATCATCTTCAACTTTATAATCAGCATCATAAACATTGCCATCATTATTAGCTTCTGCTCCATTTGCTGCATTTGGATCTACTCCTGCTGCTCCATTTAGGTTTGCATTTTTATATAATTGTTCTGACATATCATAAAATACTTTTGTCAATTTTTCTGTAGCTTCTTTAATTTGGTCTGTATTATTTGATTCTAAAGCTTTTTTAGTATTGTCTATTTCTGTTTGAACTTTAGCTTTTTCTTCACTACTAATTTTATCTCCTAAATCACCTAATGTTTTTTCACTGTTATAAATTAAGCTTTCTGCATTATTTTTAACTTCAATTTCTTCTTTCTTCTTTTTATCTTCAGCTGCATGGGCTTCTGCATCTTTAACAGCTTTATCAATATCTTCCTCTGTTAAATTTGTTGATGCTGTAATTGAAACATCTTGGCTGTTTCCTGTAGCCATATCTTTGGCAGATACATGTACAATTCCATTTGCATCAATATCAAATGTAACTTCTATTTGTGGTACACCTCTTGGTGCTGCTGGAATTCCTGTTAATTGGAATCTTCCTAATGTTTTGTTATATGCAGCCATTTCTCTTTCACCTTGTAATACATGTACTTCTACTGAAGTTTGACCATCTGCAGCTGTTGAGAATACTTGTGATTTCTTTGTTGGTATTGTTGTGTTTCTTTCAATTAATTTTGTGAATACTCCACCATATGTTTCAATACCTAATGATAATGGTGTTACATCTAGTAATACTAAGTCTTTAACATCTCCTGATAAAACACCACCTTGAATAGCTGCACCAATTGCAACACATTCGTCTGGGTTTATTCCTTTATCTGGTTCTTTTCCTGTAATTTTCTTAACCATTTCTTGTACTGCTGGAACTCTTGTAGATCCACCAACTAATAATACTTTATGAATATCATTTGCTGTTAATCCTGCATCTTTTAATGCTTGGTTAACTGGTCCTGCTGTTCCTTCTACTAAATCATGTATTAATTCTTCAAATTTAGCTCTTGTTAATGTTACATCTAAGTGTTTTGGTCCTGTGCTATCAGCTGTAATAAATGGCAAGTTAATTTGAGTTTGTTGAACTCCTGATAATTCAATTTTAGCTTTTTCTGCAGCTTCTTTTAATCTTTGCATAGCCATTTTATCTGTTTTCAAATCAATTCCATTTGATTTTTTGAATTCACTTACTAAATATTCAATAATTGCATTATCAAAATCATCTCCACCTAAATGTGTATTACCACTTGTAGATAAAACTTCAAATACTCCATCACCAATATCTAGTATAGAAACATCAAATGTTCCTCCACCTAAATCATAAATTAATATTTTTTGATCTTGTTCTTTGTCCATTCCATAAGCTAAAGCTGCTGCTGTAGGTTCATTTATAATTCTTAAAACTTCCAATCCTGCGATTTTACCAGCATCTTTTGTTGCTTGTCTTTGACTGTCATTGAAATATGCAGGTACTGTTATAACTGCTTGTGTAACTTTTTGTCCTAAATAATTTTCTGCATCAGATTTTAATTTTTGTAAAATCATTGCTGAAATTTCTTGAGGTGTAAAGTTATCTCCTTCTATTTTTACTTTTTCAGCTGTTCCCATTTTTCTTTTAATAGAAATAACTGTATTATCTGGATTTGTAACGGCTTGACGTTTTGCTATTTGTCCAACTAATCTTTCACCATTTTTAGAAAAAGCTACAACAGATGGTGTTGTTCTATTTCCTTCTGCATTTGGTATAACTACTGGCTCTCCTCCTTCCATAACTGCTACACATGAATTTGTTGTTCCTAAATCAATTCCTATAATTTTTCCCATTTTAAATTCCTCCCTAAAAATTTTTTATATTTTAAAATTAATAACTATACTACCGCAGCAAAATGCTGCTACTTATATTTTTTAAATTGATTAAAAGTAATAAGATTTGCATTTTCAATCTAAAGTATAAGCTGAAGTCGTACGAGTGTACGTCGAAGTTTATAATTTAGATTGAAAATGTGAAGATTATTGCTTTTAATCGATTTATTATAAACGAATTAGAAGTAGTATATTACAAGGCAAACGAATAAAACTTTTTGAAATAGTACATTGGTACATTGAAAAAAGTTTTATGAAGTTTAACGAAGTAAGATGCTGCTTGTAATTCGTTTTAGTTGGCGACTACGACCATAGAATGTCGTATGATTCTATTTCCTATTTTGTAGCCCTTCCTATACTCCTGAACAATTTCCTTTTCACCTTTAGAATCATCTTGAACACTGCTAACAGCCTCATGAACCTCCGGGTCAAAAGTCTCGCCCAAAGCCTTAATTTCTTCAACTCCTTTAGAACTTAGAGTATCTTTAAACTGTTTCAAAACAAGTTCAACACCTTTTTTATACTCTTCATCTTTAGTCTCAACTTTAGCCGCATTTTCAAGATTATCTAATATAGGTAACATCAATTCAACAATATCGCCTAAAATAGAATTATACAAATTATCTCTTTCTTTTTGGCTACGTTTTTTATGATTTTCAAATTCAGCTAAGATTCTTTTATATCTATCAGTAATATCATCTAATTCCTGCTTTAATTTTTGCATTTCTTGTTCTTGAGAATTTTCTTGTTTAGCTTCATTTTTAATTTCATTTTCTAAATCCTCACTATTTACATTTTTCTCTTTTTCAGACATTTTATACCTTCTTTCCAAGATATTTACATATCTTTTTCATTTAACTTTTTATTAATATATTTCATAACAGAGATAACTTTAGAATAATCCATACGTTTAGGACCTATAATACCAATTGTACCTAAATCCCTATTACCAACTCTATGCTTAAAAGTAATAACACTAAAGTCTTTCAATTGTTCTTTTTCGTTTTCGTCTCCTATATATACATTAATATCTTTTGCAAAACCAGAATCAAGCATATCTGCCATAAGTTCTTTTTCATCTATAATATTAACAAAATTTCTAGCAACTTCTAGACTATTAAATTCTGGTAAATCAAATGATCTGTTAGCACCTTCCAAGTACAGTTGTCTTTCTTCTTGCAAAACCTTCTTTATTTGCTCAATTATAGGTTTTATAACTTTTACACTATACTTCATTTCATTTATTAAATATTCTTCTAAAGGCAAATCTATAATTTCAAGAGGTTGACCCTTTAATTTTTTATTAAACATATAATTTATAGTCTCAACTTGTTTATCTGATATATCTTCATCAAATTTTATAATTGTTTCTTTAACCATTCCATAATTAGTTAATATAACTGCCATAAGCATCCTTTGTCCTAACATTACAAATTTAATTTCTTCAATTGTTTGGGTATCTGTACTAGGACCTATAGCCAATGTTGTATAATGTGTTATTTCTGATAATGTTGATGTTGCTATTTTTGTTAATTCATCAATTTCATTTACCTTTGTTTCTAGTTTATCACTTATATATTTTATTTCTTCTAAACTAATATTATCATCTCTTAATAATTCATCAACATAATATCTATAGCCTTTTTCTGATGGAATTCTTCCACTTGATGTATGAGTTTTTTCTAAGTATCCAGCTTTTTCCAAATCAGCCATCTCATTTCTAATTGTTGCACTACTATAATTATTTAATTCATCTTTTTGTGTCAACAAATTTGAGCTAACAGGTTCTGCCGTATTTATGTATTCTTCTACAATTGCTTGCAATACTTTTTTCTTTCTTTCGTCCAATTTTTTCACCTCACTTAGCACTCACTATGTTTGATTGCTAACTACTTTTATATATTACTATTTTTTTTAGCACTTGTCAATAGTTTGTGCTAATTTTTTTGTGAATTTTTTGTGTCCTTGAGGCACAAAATTTTAAATTCAACGCGCCATAAATTTTTTAACTTTTTTTCAAAAAAGTATTGACAAGTTTTATTTCTAATAGTATAATGACAAAGTGCTAAGCACAATAACATTTTAGCACATGGGTAGGTGGCCGAGTGGCTAAAGGCGGCAGACTGTAAATCTGTTCTCATTTGAGTACGATGGTTCGAATCCATCCCTGCCCACCAATGACGTATCTGTTCGAACTAAAAAAACAGATAGATACAAAAATCAATCAGAAAATAAATCTGGTTGATTTTTTTGTTGTCTAAAAACAATATAAAAATCATCCAAATGAAAAGATGGTGTTAAAATTGAAAATAATTAAACAAGAATTACAATTTGAAGAATGTCTAAAACAGAGACTTGAATTTATATGTGAATTTGCTAAAGTTACCCCTACTTTTATAAATGGTAGCATTAGGAAATTAGAAAAAACTAATCTTACATATATTGA
>CAKPOI010000031.1 GCA_934169775.1 uncultured Clostridia bacterium | reverse complement strand
TATAAAATAAAAAAACAAATTCAATGTATTACAAGAATAATATATTAATTTGTTTCACATCATTGACTAACATACAAAATTTATTTGTTTTTGCAACTTTTAATATTGAATATTCTTTATTGAATTTTTGAATATCAATCTTTTGTATATTGCCTTTTTCTGATGTTAATATTACAACTTCTACATTTTTATTTTTCTTTGTAAGCATTTTTAAAACACTATCATCTATATAATTATCTATTATTAAAATCTTCTTATTTGCTTTTTTTATAATATCGATTATTAGACTATATGCATCATATATCTGACCTTCAAAGAATATTTTTTGTTTAATATTTTCTTCATTTTGTAGTTGATCAAATACTTTATCAAATTTTTTATCATGTTCTAATAATTTATATTCTACATTAGTTAATCTCTCAAATAGTTGTCCATTTGAAGATATAAATTTTCTCATTTCTACAAAAGCTCTTATAATACTAATACTCACTTTTACAGCAATTTCATTTTTTAAAACACCTGACAACATTGATATTCCTTGTTCAGTAAATACATGTGGTAGATATTTTCTTGTTACATCTCCATTATTAACTTTTCTATTTAAGGTTCCAAATTGGAACCTTAAATCTTGAAATTCGCTTTCAGTTAATTGAAAACAAAAATCTTCAGGAAATCTATCTATATTTCTCTTTACCGCTTTATTTATATTTTTAGTTGTGTAATGATATAACATTGCAACATCACTATCTAGCATTACTTGTTTTCCTCTTATAGTATATATTAAATTTTTTATTTATTCATTTGATATATACTCTTGAACTACCAAATTATTTATTTCATTTTCCATAATTTCACATCCTTACATAAAACTATATGTAGTATAAAACATTTGTTTGTCAATGTCAAGTATTTTTCATTTTTTCTTTATCAATTTTTAATTTTAATTCCTGCATCTTCATATATTTCATATTTTTTAAATTTACAAAACTATAATAGTTTTTTACAATATTTATCATATCATCCTTCCTGCTCAAATACAAAAAAATCAACCTTTTACAGTTGATTTCCTGATTTTCGCATAGTGCGATAACTTAATATTTGGTGGCTTCAAGTGGAATCGAACCACTGACACGAGGATTTTCAGTCCTCTGCTCTACCAACTGAGCTATGAAGCCATAAAAAAATGGCGACCCGGAACGGGCTCGAACCGTCGACCTCTAGCGTGACAGGCTAGCGTTCTAACCAACTGAACTACCGGGCCGTAAAAACATGGTGGTCGCTATAGGACTCGAACCTATGACCCTCTGCTTGTAAGGCAGATGCTCTCCCAGCTGAGCTAAGCGACCATGTCTTTCGACAAGACTAAGTATACTAGATTTTATTAAACTTGTCAATACTTTTTTAAAATTTTTTTAATTTTTTTGTGACCAAATATCTATAACCACCATAATATGTATTATACAAAGGAAAAACAAAAGAAAATCAATACATTTTTTTGTTTCGAAAGGGGGTCTATTCTATGCCAGAAAACAGAGGTTGTGGTGGTTTTGGTTTCGGTGATGACTGCTGCTGGATAATCATTCTTATATTATTAATTTGCTGCTGCTGTGGCGGTGGTAGAGGAGGTTGCTGCTAATAGCAACCTTTTTTATATACTAGGAAAGTTCTCCGAACTTCCTAGTATATAAAAAATAACAATGCACAGAAATTTGCTTCGCAAATTTCGCACGCGAACAAATACGCGGACTTTAAAATGTTCTAAATAGTGCAAACGTTTTTAATGTCCGCTTTTGTTCTATTCTAGAAAACAATATGAAACTTTTTAGTTTTGCAACAACAAAGTGCAAATATTTTATTTTCAAAAGAAATTTCTTCGAACTTTCTATACTTTAACTTTTCGTTTAAACTAAATCATCATAGCAACTAACCAATTTAGCACCTTCTTTAATAAGTCTATTTGTCCCAACAGAAGTAGAAGAATTAATATTACCAGGAACAACAAAAACATCTCTGCCCTGTTCTAAAGCAAAATCCACAGTAATTAAAGTACCACTTTTTTCCTTAGCCTCTATAACCAAAACCCCTGTACTCAAACCACTAACAATCCTATTTCTTGCTGGAAAATTAATTCTATCAGGTTTAGTTCCTAAAGGATATTCAGAAATTATTAAACCACCTTGTTCTAAAATCATATTAGCCAGCTCCTCATTCTCTTTAGGATAAATTGTATCAAGACCATTCCCCAAAACCGCTACAGTATTAGTACATTTTCTAACTTTTTCAGTATTCTTAAATTCACTAAACTTATCAGCCAATTTATTATTGGATTTTTCACAACTACAAATTAAAGCTCCAATATGTGCAAAACTATCAATTCCTTTAGCCAATCCGCTAACAACACAAACATCATTATTTGCCAAGTTATATGCAAAATACTTAGCTGCTTTTTCTCCATAACTTGATGCCTCTCTACATCCTACTATTGAAATACACTTTTTATTTAACAAACTTAAATTTCCTTTCACATATAAACTAATTGGATAATCATAAATATTTTTTAATATTTTTGGATATTCTTCATCTTCTATTGTAATTACATCTATATTATTTTTCTGCAGATAATCTATATGTTTATTCAAAATCTTAATATTTTTAGATTCAAATATATTTTTAACTACATTATCACCTATCCCATTTATTTCTAGTAATTCTAATTCACTTGCATAAAATATCGCTTTAGGATTCTTAAATCGTTTTAATAAATGTTGTTTTTTTATACTTCCTAAATTTTTTACAAGACTAAGCCATATCCAGTACTTATTTTCAGTTACCGATTTCATTTTTTGTCACATCCTTTCTAAAGGCACTTTGCATTAATAGTTTTATTTCTGTTTTCTAATCTCTTATTCATATTAATGATTTTTGCCCATCACAAAATTATCTTTATTAACGCTGTTTGTTTCATCTTAAAATTATTTTTATTAATAATTTTTGTTCCGTCATCAAATCATTAAGTAGTGCTTTTTGAGTCCGTCCCCAAAAACATTGCTCCGTCCCCAAATCATTAAGGGGTGTTTTTTGAGTCCGTCCCCAAAAACACCCCTTATTTTTATTTATTGCTTTGCAGCTTTTACTACATTATTTAAAAGCATAGCTATTGTCATTGGCCCAACTCCCCCTGGTACCTTCGTTATATAACTTGCTTTTTGTGATACCGCTTCAAAATCCACATCACCCACTATTTTACCTGTTTCTAGTCTATTTATTCCTACATCTATAATCACTGCACCTGGCTTTACCATATCAGCTGTTACAAAATTTGGTTTTCCTACAGCTGATATCAGTATATCTGCACCTTTTGCTATTTTCTGTATTTCTGTAGTTTTAGAATGACATACTGTTACTGTTGCACTTTTATTTAAACAACACTGTAATAATGGCTTTCCTACAATGTTACTTCTTCCTAAAATAACAACATTTTTCCCACATAATTCAATATTGTATTCTTCAAATAATCTCATTATTCCATATGCTGTACATGATACAAATGTATCTTGTCCTAATACCAATTTTCCTATATTCATTGGATGAAATCCATCAACATCTTTTTTATAATCAATTTTTCGAATTGCTTCATTTATATCTAAATTAGCAGGTATTGGACTTTGCAACAAGATTCCATTAATTAACTCATCTTTATTTAGTTTTTCTATTAATTCTATTAATTCTTGTTGCTCTATATTCGCATTTAATACATACTCTATATATTCAACACCAACTTCATCACAAGCTTTACTCTTATTTTTTAGATATACCTTAGATGCCGCATTATCTCCAATCATTATTACCGCTAACCTAGGAGTTATACCTTTTTCTTTTAATTCTTGAACTTCTATTTTTAGCTTTTCTCTTGTTTTTTTTGCAATTGCTCTTCCATCTATTACTACAGCCATAACTACTTTCATTCCTTCCATAAATTAAAGCATAATTGATATTTTTACTATATTTATTATTCTTATTATTGATAATCTACAATATCTACCCATTTTTGTAATAATTCATGTTGTTCATCATTTTTTGTTAAGCGTATTGCTGCTACAATAGGAATCCATCTTTGTATCAACTGTTTATCTGCGTTAGCCTTTTTACAATACATATCTAAATATTTTTCTGCTAAATCATTTTTTCCTTCCATAACAAATGTTAAAAATGTTCTAGCCACATCTGCTGAAGCATTTCCCTGTGTTGCATGTGCCCAATCTATTATATAATGTTCACCATTATTTTTTATAATTATATTACTTGGATTAAAATCTCCATGGCACAATTTATCATGATTTTTCATTCCCTGCAATCTCTGCAATAACTCATATTTTACATCTTCATTCAAATTACTAGCCGCTTCTAATCTTCTTTTATACTTGTCTTTTATCCTATTTAATGATGGCACATTTTTAGATAATACTTCTAATTGCATATCTATAAATACACCTAAATATTCATCTTCCTGTTCTGGATTTTGTGCCATTAGAACATCTAGTGGAGTTCCATCTATATATTCTGTTACTAATGCCCATCTATTTTCAATTTTTGTCACTTCTAATAATTTTGAAATTTTTAAATCTGTATTTTCTTCTACCCTTGCTTGTATTAAAGCTTCATTTAGAATTGCTGCTTTTGAATAATTTTCTACAAACAGTTTTATTGTCTTATCACCATCTTTATATACTGTTTTTGTTTTTCTCTCAGCAATAGGTTCATTCAAATTAAAATCCATAATAACATTTCTCCTTCCTTGATTTTTATCCATAATATGCTTTCAAATACATTTCTTTAATTTCACTAATTAAAGGATAACGTGGATTACTTCCTGTACACTGATCATCAAATGCCATCTCTGACATTTCGTCTAATGTAGCTAAAAATTTTTCTTCTTCTACTCCATAATCTTTAATAGTTTTCTTAATTCCTATTTTATCTTTTAATTCATCTATTTTTCTTATAAGATTTTCTAATTTCTCTTCATCACTATTTCCACCTAAATTCAAGCTTTCTGCTATTTCTGCATATCTTCTTAAAGTATGTGGGTGATCATATTGTGGAAATGTTCCCATTTTTGTTGGAACTTCTTTTGCATTAAAACGTAATACTTCATCTAATAATAATGCATTTGCTATTCCATGTGGAATATGATGATATGCTCCTAATTTATGTGCCATTGAATGACAAACTCCTAAAAATGCATTTGCAAAAGCCATTCCAGCCATTGTTGCTGCATTGGCCATTTTTTCTCTAGCTTCTGGATCATTTGCTCCATTTTCATATGCTCTTGGCAAATATTCAAATATATTTTTTAAAGCCTCTATTGCTAATCCATCTGTATATTCTGTTGCCATCATAGATGCATATGCTTCTAATGCATGTGTTGCTGCATCTATTCCTGTTGCTGATGTTAATCCTTTAGGTGCATTCATCATCATATTTGCATCTACAATTGCCATTTTAGGCAATAGTTCATAATCTGCTATTGGATATTTGATTCCAGTTTCATCATCTGTTATAACAGCAAATGGTGTTACCTCTGAACCAGTTCCTGCTGATGTTGGTACAGCTATAAAATATGCCTTTTCTCCCATCTTTGGAAATGTATATATTCTTTTTCTTATATCCATAAATCTCATTGCCATATCCATAAAATCTAATTCTGGATGTTCATACATTACCCACATAATTTTTGCTGCATCCATTGCTGAACCACCACCAACTGCGATTATACAGTCTGGTTTAAATGCATTTATTAATTTTGCTCCTTCTTTTGCACATGCTAAATCTGGATCTGGTGCTACATTAAAAAATGTCTCATGTACAATTTGCATTTCATCCAATTTATCTGTTATAACTTTTGTATATCCATTTTCATATAAGAATGTATCTGTTACTATAAATACTCTCTTTTTATTCATCACATTTTTTAATTCTTCTAAGGCTACTGGTAAACAACCTCTTTTTATATATACCTTTTCAGGTGCCCTAAACCAAAGCATATTTTCTCTCCTCTCTGCAACAGTTTTTATATTTAATAAATGTTTTATTCCTACATTTTCAGAAACTGAGTTTCCTCCCCATGTTCCACATCCTAAAGTTAATGAAGGAGCCAATTTAAAATTATACAAATCTCCTATTCCACCTTGAGATGCTGGTGTATTTATTATTACTCTACATGTTTTCATTGTATTATAAAATTCTTCAATCTTTTCTTTTTCTGTTACAGTATTTATATATAAAGATGATGTATGACCCAAACCTCCATCTTCTATTAATTTATATGCTTTATTAAGTGAATCTTCAAAATTTCGTGATTTATACATTGCTAAAACCGGTGATAATTTCTCATGTGCAAATTCTTCTGATATATCAACACTCTCTACTTCACCTATTAAAATTTTTGTATCACCAGGTACATAAATATCTGCTAATTCCGCTATTTTCCATGCTGGTTGTCCAACAATTTTAGCATTTAAAGCTCCATTTATTATTATAGTTTTTCTAACTTTTTCTAATTCTTCACCATTTAAAATATGACAACCTCTTTTTATAAATTCTGATTTTACTTGATCATAAATTTCTTGATCCACTATTACAGATTGTTCTGAAGCACAAATCATACCATTATCAAATGTTTTAGAATGTATTATTGAATTTACTGCTAAAACTATATCAGCACTTTTATCAATTACAGCTGGAGTATTTCCAGGTCCAACACCTAAAGCTGGCTTTCCACTTGAATAAGCAGCTTTTACCATTCCAGGTCCTCCTGTAGCCAAAATGATATCTGATGATTGCATTAGTAAATTACTTAATTCTAGTGATGGAACATCTATCCATGCAATTATTCCATCTGGTGCACCTGCTTCAACTGCCGCTTCTAGTACTATTTTTGCAGCCTTTATTGTACATTCTTTTGCTCTAGGATGTGGACTAATTATTATTCCATTTCTAGTTTTTAAAGCTAACAATGTTTTAAAAATTGCTGTTGAAGTTGGATTTGTAGTTGGTATAACTGCTGCTATAACACCTACTGGTTCAGCAATCTTTTTGATTCCATAATTTTCATCTTGTTCTATTACTCCACAAGTTTTTTCATATTTATATTTATTATACACATATTCTGCTGCATAATGATTTTTTATTACTTTATCTTCTATTACTCCCATACCAGTTTCTTCAACTGCCATTTTTGCTAATGGTATTCTCATTTCATTTGCTTTTATTGCCGCTTTTTGAAATATTTTATCTACTTGTTCTTGACTAAATTTAGCATACTCTTTTTGGGCATTTCTTACTTTTTCAAGTACCTTTTGTAATTTTTCTACACTGTCCACTTTTGATTCTTCTAAATTCATTTTATCCATCCTTTCTTAAATTTGTATGTAACCGCGTTTTAAATGAAATTTAACACAGCCAAAATTGTAATTATTTTCCAACGTGGTATTCAATATTTTCCATATCAGGAAAAATCTCCCTAACCCTTTTCAAAGTCAACATAGACATTCTAGGTTGAGCATTTTTTGAATGATTAGACAACAATTTCTGAGTATAACAATTTTGAGCAGTTTTAAACAACAAATACCTATTTCTAACATAAGTATAATGAATCTCATATCCATTATTTAAATCTTCCCACATCATTTCAAATGTATAATTTTCATCCATATCTACGTACAGTTCCTCCATATAAATTTTATTTCATTAATTCTTCAAACTTTTCTTCTGAAATAATAGTAACACCTAGACTCTGAGCCTTAGTCAACTTACTACCTGCATCTTCACCTGCTAAAACATAATCTGTTTTTTTAGAAACAGAACCAGAAGTTTTTCCACCAAATTTTTCAATTAAATCTTCAGCCTCTTTTCTAGTAAATTTTTCTAGACTTCCTGTTAATACAAAAGTTTTGCCTTCAAACCTATTATCAGTAGATTCATCTTGTACAGCTTCCATATTAACTCCTGCATCTTCTAGCCTTTTTAATAAGTCCTTTGTTTGTTCTTGTGCAAAAAACTCTACAATACTACCTGCCATTACTTCACCAATATCATTCATTTCTTGTAGTTCCTCAAATTTTGCTTCTGTTAAAGCTTGTAAAGTTTTATATTTTTTTGCTAACAATTTAGAAGCTTTTCCTCCTACATGCCTAATTCCTAATGCTGTAATTAATCGATATAAATCATTACTTTTACTATTATTTATACTATCAATTAAATTTTGAGCAAATTTTTTTCCATTCTTTTTAAGTGATGCAATATCATCAAAACTTAATGAATATATATCAGCTATATTTTCTATTAAATGTCTATCTAATAATTGTTGAATAATGTTTTCTCCTAGTCCATCTATGTTCATTGCTTCTCTTGAAACAAAATGTACTAAATTTCTAAATAATTTTGCTGGACACTCAATTCCTGTACATCTAATAGCTGCTTCTCCTTCTTCTCTAACTGCTTCCGCACCACAAACTGGACATACTCGTGGCATTTCAAAATCTTTTTCATTTCCTGTTCTTTTTTCTTTGACTACCCTTGCTATCTCAGGAATTACATCTCCAGCCTTTTGAATTACAACAATATCACCTATTTTTAAATCTTTTTCTTTAATAAAATCTTCATTATGCAATGTTGTTTTTGAAATTGTTGAACCAGCAACTTTTACAGGTTCTAATATTGCCATTGGTGTTATTACACCTGTTCTACCAACTTGACAGACTATATCTTTTAAAATTGTTTCTTTGGTTTCTGGTGGATATTTATATGCCACTGCCCATCTTGGAACTTTTACAGTTGAACCTAATATCTCTCTAAATTTCAAGTTATCTATTTTTACAACTGCTCCATCTATCCCAAAAGTTAAATTTTCTCTCATATCACCTATTTTTTGTATCGCTGCTTTGACTTCTTCTATATTTTTACATGGTATACGCACAGGATTTACATTAAACCCTAACTTTTCTAAATACTCTAGTTCCTCATAATGTGAGTTGAATTCTTTTCCTTCTATTTTTTGAACATTGAAAATATAAATATCTAATGGCCTTTTAGCTGTAATTTTACTATCTAATTGTCTTAATGATCCAGCTGCTGCATTTCTAGCATTTGCAAACAGTTCTTCATCATTTTCCTGTCTTTCTTGATTCATCTCGTCAAAATCCTTTTTACTTATAAAAACCTCGCCACGTACTGTTATATTTATTTTTTCCTTTAATTCATGTGGTATCGTTTTTACTGTTTTTAGATTTTCTGTAACATCTTCTCCTACAAGTCCATTTCCTCTTGTAGCTCCTCTTACCAATATTCCATCTTTATATTCTAAAGCTGCTGATAAACCATCTATTTTTGTTTCTACAACATATTTTATATCATCTATTCCACTTTCTTTTGCCTTTTCGTGCATTCTTATATCAAAATCTTCCACATCTTCTAGACTAAATACATCTTGTAAGCTTTGTAATGGTACTTCATGTGTGACTTTTTCAAAACCTTCTTTTACATGTCCCCCTACTTTTTGAGTAAGTGATTCTTTTGACAATAAATCAGGATATTCTTTTTCCAAATTTCTTAATTCAACCATAAGCATATCATATTCAAAATCTGATATTTCTGGATTATCATCATCATAATATTTTTTTGCATAATACTCTGTTTTTTCTCGTAATTCTTTAACTCTTTCTTTTGCTTGTTGCTTATTCATAACGCACCTCTTTTATTTATACTTATTTTCCTTTTTAGTATACCCATATTTTACTATATATAAAAAAAAATAGCAATGATTATCCCATTATTTTTTTTCGACATTTTTTGCTATTTGTATCTCTAGTGGATACCAATATTTTCCATAATTGTTTAAAATATATAGTATATAAATAATCTATAGATTAAAAAAGGAGATTTATTAAATGTATCAATGTACAAAATATAATAATCAATTAAATGTAACAGGGAAAAAAATCAAAGAATTACGTATGAAAAACAAACTCTCATTATCTGGTTTATCAGCAAAACTAGGATTAATTGGAATTGATATTTCAAAACCATCATTACACAAATTAGAAACAGGTAGTAGAATTTTAAAAGATTATGAACTTTTTGGACTATCTTTGGTTTTTAATGTTCCAATTGATGATTTTATTTCTGAATTTAAAGATGATTTAAAAAAAGAAAATATTGTTTAAAAGAACAAAAGTAAACATCAATAACATCAGCACTTATTAAAACATTTTAAAGCCCGTATCTTTATTCACACGCAAAAAAGACTATGAATTAATTTCTTTCATAGCCTTTTTATTAATTACTAAATTAATCATCTTGTTTTGCCAAGATTATTAATCTTCTATCATTACTTGCATCTGTACAAGTTGATAATGTAAGTTCTGCTTTTCCATTTGTCTCTCTTTGATAGAATGATGTATCTTGATCATTTGTTTCAAATTTATTATAAATAGTATATGTTAATTTAACTCCTCTATAATCTTTAACATAAATTTTATCCCCAACTTTTAATTTTTTATTATTAGAGAAAAACAAACCATTACGATAATTATGTCCTATTATAACAGTATTTCCTGGTTGATTTATTGATTCTCCACCTTGTGGATATAATACAGCTACTGAATTTTCAATAGCAGATTTACTTATAGAATCAATAATTGGATAAGAAAAATTAATTGCTGGAATTTCCATTGTTCCTACTGTAGTAAAGCCTTTATAATTGCCTTTTTTTCCACCATTTGAAGTTGTTGATGATTGTGATGTATTTGTTTCTGTAGTTGTATTAAGCGAACCTGCAATTTCATTTAAATTACTAGTAGTATTTGTATTTTCCTCAGTTGAAGTATTTTCTTCTTGAGTTCCAGAACTAGTTCCTCCATTATAATTATCTACAAATTCAGATGCTTCCTTGACTTTTTTATTTTTGTCATAAGCTTGATATCCTAAAAATCCTAATAACCCTAAAATAGCTATAACAACAATAACTAAAATAACAGTTAAAACTCTCCCATATTTACTTTCAAACATAATTATCACTTTCCTTTCTTAAGACATTATATGTCTAATTGAAAAACCAGACTTTTCAATTTTTTTCCTTAAGTACATAAAACTCTACTTTAATTATAACATATCAGAACACAAGTTTCAATCAAATTATACAATTTTCTCCCCAAGTTTTGTACCAGCTAATATGTGAAAATGTAAATGTGGTACTGCTTGCCCACCATTTTCACCACAATTATTAATTACTCTATAACCTTCATTAGCAAAACCTAATTCTTTAGCAATATTTTTTACAGCAAACATTATTTTTGATATTAATTGTGCATCATCAATTTCATTTAATGACTTTACATGTTTTTTTGGTATTACTAAAATATGAATTGGAGCAGCTGGTTTAATATCTTTAAATGCCAATATATCATCATCTTCATATACTTTATTTGAAGGAATTTCTCCTTTAATAATTTTACAAAAAACACAATCTTCCATATTAGCCAATTTCCTTTCCACAATAATATTTTATTTTATCAAAACCGCTTTGATTCTACGAATACCAGAAGAACTAGATTCTTCTTTTTTAATCTTAAATCTTCCCATATCACCTGTATGTGTTACATGAGGACCTCCACAAATTTCTTTACTAAAATCTCCTATTGTATAAACCTTTACTTTATCACCATATTTATCTGTAAATAAGCCTATTGCACCAGATTTTTTAGCATCTTCATAACTCATTTCTTCACAAGCTACTGTCAAATCCCTTTTAATTTGCTCATTAACCAAATCTTCTACCTTTTGAATTTCTTCTTTAGTCATCTTTTGAGGATGAGTAAAGTCAAAACGTAATCTTTCTTCAGTAATATTTGAACCACTTTGTTTTACATGTTCACCTAAAACTATCCTTAATGCTTGATGTAATAAGTGTGTAGCTGTATGATAAGCTATTGTTTTTTCATTTTGATCTGCTAATCCACCTTTAAATTTTTGTTCTGAACCTAATCTTGATTTTTCTTGATGCTCTTTAAACAATTTGTTAAATTCATCCAAATCAATTTCAATATCATTTTCTTTAGCTAATTCTTGTGTCATTTCTGGTGGAAATCCATAAGTATCATATAAACGAAAAACAACTTTTCCATCTATTTTATTATTTCCATTTTGTTTTGCATAATTCATAGCTTTAGTAAATTCTTTTTCACCATGAGATAATGTTTTTACAAACTTATCCTTTTCCTCAATTATAACATTTTTTATTATCTCTTGATTTTTAACCAAATCAGGATACATTTCTTTTAAATTTTCCACATTTATATCAATTAATGTTAATAACTCGTCTAAGTTAATTTCAAGTTTATTCATATGACGAATCATACGTCTAATTAATCTTCTTAAAACATATCCTCTATCAATATTACTTGGTCTACCACCATCACAAATAATCATCATACTAGAACGTAAATGCTCAGCAATAATCCTTCTACTTTCTATAATATCCTTTTTTTCTAATTCTTCTAATTTCTGCATAATTGGAGCAAATATTTCTGTATCAAAAGGTGTTTCTTTTCCTTGTAATAACATTGCCATTCTTTCTAATCCTAAACCTGTATCAACATTTCTTTGCTTTAATTTTGAATAATTCCCTTTACCATCTTTAAAATATTCCATAAAGACATTATTCCATATCTCTACATATTTTCCACAATCACATGATGGTTGACAATCATCTGAACATGCTGGTTTTCCAGTATCATAAAACATTTCTGTATCAGGTCCACATGGTCCTTCTTCTCCAGCTATCCACCAGTTATCATCTTTTCCATAAAAATAAATATGGTCTTTTGCTATCCCTGCTTTTTCCCAACATGATGCTGATATTTCATCTCTTGGACAGTCTTCATCACCTGCAAAACATGTAACTGACAATTTTTCTACTGGTATTCCTAACTCTTTAGTTAAAAATTCAAAACTCATTTGAATAGATTCTTCTTTAAAATAATCTCCTAATGACCAGTTTCCTAGCATTTCAAAATAAGTTAAATGACGGTTATCCCCTACTTCGTCTATGTCATTTGTTCTTACACATTTTTGATAATCTGTTAATCTTGTTCCTGCTGGATGCTTTTCCCCTAATAAATATGGTACTAATGGTTGCATTCCTGCCGTTGTAAATAATACTGATGGGTCATTTTCTGGTATTAATGGCGCTGATGGTATTACTGCATGTCCATGTTCTTTAAAAAATTTTAAATATTTGTTTCTTATATCTATTGCCTTCATAAAAAATTCATTCCTTTCAATATTCACTTTAAATTCTTTTCAATTATACTCCCAAAACCTTGATTTTGTCAATCTTTTATTGACCATCAAAATAATAAATGTTATACTATTTTATATAATAATTAAGCTGAGATATGTATGTATATAACTAAATATTTTTCGAATGTGATTGGAGCAATCTTAGAAATTTTTAAATAATTTCATGGAAAGAGTTCACGTCGAGCAAAGCGAGGACTAAGTGGAAGGGTGCCATTAAATTATTTTAGAATTTCTTAGATTGTGTATTGAACCGAGAGAAATATTTAGTTATATACATACATATCTCAGAAAAATATAATATAAAAAGAAAGGCCAAAACATGAAAAAAATAATTGTAACAAATAAATATAATGAAAAAAAATTAAGCAAATTCATATTAGATAATATACCAGAACTCACATTTAACAAATTCTGCATGCTTTTACGCAAAAAAGACATAAAACTAAATGGAAAACGACTATCCAAAGACTGTATTATAAAAGCCAATGACGAAATCGTAATCTACATTCCAGATAGTATAAAGCAAAAAGATCTTCCAATTAACATTATTTATGAAGATTCAAACATTCTAATAATAAACAAACCTGAAAATTTAGAAGTAACAGGAAATAATTCATTAACCACCATATTACATAACAAATATTCAGACTATAAATTTAAGCCAATGCCATGCCATAGAATTGATAGAAACACCACTGGGCTAGTTTTATTTGCTAAAAATCAAGAAACACTTGATATTTTACTTGAAAAATTTAAAAATCATGAAATCGAAAAGCATTACTATGCTTGGGTATATTCAATCCCAAAAGAAAAAAGCAAAAATATGATAGCTTACCTATTTAAAGATACAAAAAAATCAATGGTATATATTTCTGACATTAATAAAAAAGGCTACCAAAAAATAATCACCAGTTATACCGTTATTGAAGAATACGAAAATAACACTTGTTTACTAGATGTTCAAATAGAAACTGGAAAAACTCATCAAATTAGAGCACATCTTGCACATATTGGGCTTCCAATCATTGGTGACGGAAAATATGGAATAAATTCCATAAATAAGCAATTTCATAAAAAGACTCAATCTCTTTGCAGTTATAAATTAAAATTCAAATTTACAAATGACAGCAGTATATTAAATTACTTAAATAATCAGGAATTTTGTATACATACAAATCCATTTTTCACAATTAAAAATATAGTCTCCAAAAACGCTACCTCCAGGTGAAAAATTGAATGGCAAGATTTACCAAAAACAAGTTCTTGATAAATCCTGCCATTCAATTTTTCACCTACCTCTAGCGTATTTCATTCGCTATATGGACTTGTATTCAATTTACCGGTTATAAAATGACTCTCTCGCCTATTTTATAATCACGGCTTTAGCTCTCAGTTTACATAAAGTGCAGGACGGAAACCAATATAGTTGTAGGCATTGGTCGTGCCGTCGTAACTGCGGCCAGAAGCTGGATTGCTAGAGCCTGTACTGCCGTAACCGCCTCCCCTGCTGGCACAAGGACTGTTGCTGCGGGAAGCTTTTTCCAAAGTCCATTCATTTTCATTTCCTGCAAAATCATATATATTCATTTTTTTTGTTTCTTCTGATGCTCCTGCTGTTAATAAAACACTACTTGCTGGCTTTGTTCCTGTTATTACTTTCCAAGTGCTTCCATAATCTGTTGATTGTTTTGCATTTTCACTTGATATCATTCTTGCTATATTACTATAAATTCCCCAACTACTACTATTTGAATTTATATCTGCTACTGATAATCCACCTTTTACCTCTAAATATTTACACACCAAATCCCATTGGATTCCAAACATTAAACTACTTGTATAATTACTATTTGGTGTCATTTCTTTTGCTAAAGCTTGAGCTTCACTACAATATACCCAGTTGTATGGTACTGCATCTTTTTGACTTATGGCTTTTGGTGATGTTCCTATTGTTATTCTTGCTGATGAGTCTGTTCTTGCATTTGTTGTTTCTGTTGTTGTTCCTTCTATTCCTGCTTCATATCTTCCTATCCAAAATCCTCCATATGTGTATACACTTTTTAACATTTTTTGATATGCTGCTTTATATTCATCATATGTTAATCCACATCCATTTGTTAAAGCTTTTTGTGTTTCTGTTAAATTAGATGTACCTGCTGTTACTAATGTATTTCCATCTTTTGCATACCATTCATCTGTCCAATTACAACTTTGTGAAGCACTTCCTTTTCTATATGTTGTTGCATATGCTATTAATTTATTTTTTATATCTGTATAATTTTGCTCTGTTAATGTGTTTGTTGTATCTATTGTTAAATCTGCAAATACTGTTGTTTTTGGTACCTCTATCCATACCCATTCATTATCATTTTTATCTTTAATTACTATTCCTTTATTTGCATCTGCTTCTATTACTGTAGAATTTACAGGTACTGCTCCTGCTGGGTTTGAATCTGATTTATTTATATTAGTAAAATTTGAACTTGTTCCTCCTCCAGATCCACCATTTCCAGAGCCTCCACCTGTTGTTCCATCTGCATATTGTTCTATTGTGCTTTCATATCCTGCTAATTTCTCTGTTTCTTCATCATTTTTTTGATTTGTTTGTTCTTTTGCTTCTGCTGCTCTTTTTAATATTCCGTTATCTCCACTTAATGCTGCAATCGTTACTCCAGCAAGTATTAAAAGTACAATGATTGTAATTACTAATGCTATTAGAGTTATACCTTTATTGCTTTTTGT
>CAKPOI010000030.1 GCA_934169775.1 uncultured Clostridia bacterium | reverse complement strand
GAACAGACCTTGTAACTCTGTCTAATTTATAAGCTACAATATAGTTAATTAACCCATTTTTCATATCTTCTAGCATTATTTGAAATGCTGGTCTATTTTTCATATCTTTAGCAGATATTTCTGCATCTTTATAAACTTTAAATATTTCAAAGCCTTTGTATTTGCATAATTGTTTTAGTTTTTCTTCTTGTTCTCCTAAACTAAAACCCTCACGAGCTTGATCTTCAGTACTTACTCTAATATAAATTCCTGCAATTTTCTTTTCTTCTGAAAATGGTATGCTTAGATTTTCCATTTTAAACCTCCCAAAAATACAATAAAGTGCTAGAAAGCCTTTGCTAACTAACACTTAAAAATCAATCTTATTATTTATGTAATGCTACTTACTGAAGAAAAAATAACTTTTAGTGATAGCTAACTTTTGATAATTTCTCGTAATTGAGATATAGGGTATTTATCGGCTAAATTACCTATGTAAAAATAATCGTGTTCATTAAAGAATAAATATAACTTATCTTTAATAATTACTCTATGTGGTTCTACATAAGCAATATTAGTTTTTTTAACCATTCTCAAATTACCATTCTTTATCTTTGGTTCACAATTACTAAAAGTGCAAGCCCATTCAATTTTAGAACGTAATTCTTTTTCTATTGATATTTCTCTTTTAACTGTAGATATCATACCACAAAAACCTCCTTCTTTCAATATTTTGAGACTATTTTTACTTTTTTTACCAATATTTATGGTTATAAGTAAAAAAATAAAGCCGACTAAATCGACTTATATAATGTGAAATGATATTCACTTTTTGTTTTCTTCAAATTCACTTATATCAATAACTTTAAGTGGTTTGACCAAAACGCATTTTGGAGCCACTAAGCAGAATCGAACTGCTGGCCTACGGGTTACGAATCCGTTGCTCTACCAACTGAGCTATAGTGGCAAAAATATTACATTTGATATTTTAACATAAAAACCAAAAAAAAACCAGATATTTAGAAAAAAAGAATGGAAAAAAATAAAAAAATATGATACAATAAGGACATTAAAACCAAAAAGACAAAAAATAAAAGAAAAGAGGAACAGAACATGGGATTTTTCGATAAATTAAAAACAGGACTAAACAAAACGAAAGAATCAATAAACGAAAAAATAAATGACGTATTTAGCAATTTCAGAAAAGTAGATGAAGAATTTTTAGAAAAACTAGAAGAAATTCTAATAATGTCAGATATAGGAATAGAAACATCAACAAAAATAATAAACAAATTAAGAGAAAGAATGAAAAAAGAAAAAATAGAAGATGAAGAAGAAGTAAAAAAAGTATTAAGAGAAGAAATGCAAAAAATATTAGAAGTAACAGACAAAGAATTACATTTAAATACTAAACCATCAATAATATTAGTAATAGGAGTAAATGGAGTAGGAAAAACAACATCAATAGGAAAAATAGCAAACAGGCTAGCAAAAGGAGGCAAAAAAGTAGTAGTAGCAGCAGCAGACACATTTAGAGCAGCAGCAGTAGAACAATTAGAAATATGGGCAAACAGAGCAGGAGCAGGAATAGTAAAAAGAGAAGAAGGAGTTGATCCAGCATCTGTTGTATATGATGCAATGAAAAAAGTAAAAGAAGAAAATGCAGACATATTAATAGTAGATACAGCAGGAAGATTACACAACAAAAAATATCTAATGGATGAGCTAAATAAAATTCAAAAAGTAATAAATAAAGAAATGCCAGAAGCAGATAAAGAGGTATTACTTGTAATAGATGGAACAACCGGACAAAATGCAATATCACAAGTAAAAGCATTTAAACAAGAAGCAGATGTAACAGGATTAGTACTAACAAAACTAGATGGAACAGCTAAAGGAGGAGCAGTTATAGGTATAGTCGAAGAAAACAAAATACCAGTAAAATTTATAGGAGTAGGCGAGCAAATAGATGATATGGAAGTATTTAACGCAGAAGATTTTGTAAAAGCAATAATATAAAAATATAACAAAAAAGGAGGAAGAAATTTGCAAGAAAATAAAGAATCAGAAAAAGAAATCACTCCAAAAGATGAAAAAAATAAAATAGCAAAAGAAGAAAATATAGAAAACAAAGAACATGAAAACCAAGAAAACGTACATATCAATGAAAAAAAAGAAGAAAATTGTAAAAGTGAAACAATAAAGCAAATAAAAAAACATCAAAATAATAAAAAAATCAGAAGAACAATAGTAATAATATTTGTAATATTATTTGCAATAACTAGTTATATAGTAATGAAAGGCAGTTACTTAGAATATAAAGAGCTAGGAGAGCAATATGTACAAGAATTTCTAACAAATTACAAAGTAAAATACAGCATAATGGCAATAATATTTGTATTTTTATATTTTTTAATTTATGCAACAAACAGAGGTATAAAAAAAGGATTAAAAGAATTTTTTGACAGTGAAAAAAAAGAAATGCCTAAATTGCCAAATAAATCATTAGCACTAATAATATCTACAATAACAAGTGTAATAACATCAAATGACCTTGTACAAAAAATAATATTAGGAATAAGTAATGCATCATTTGGAAAAACAGAATCAATATTTGGATTAGATATAGGATATTATTTTTTCCAAAAGCCATTAATAGACCAAATATTAAATTATGGATTTTGGCTAGTTATAGGATTAACAGTATATATGGCTTTATATTATATAATAGTATTTAACAGATATTTTGATGGAGTAGACGAAAAAATGTTAAGAGGAAGCTTATTAATCAAAAAAATCTTAAGAAATGTAATGCTAATAGCAATAATATTTGGAATAGGAACAATATTTAATACACAAAATATTTTATTTGGAAAAATTACAACAGTAGAAAATTCATCAACAACAAGATTTGATGGAATAAGCAGTAACTTAGAACTAACAGGAGCAAGCTATACAGACACAACAATAAAAAGATGGGGATACACAATCTTTGGAGTAGTAATAATAATAAGTGTAGGAATAGCAATTAAATACTTTAAACACAAAAACACTCAAAAGGTACTAAAAAGTTTGTCAATAATTCCAATATATTTAGTAGGTTTATTTATAATACTAGTAGGATTTAATTTAATATTTGTAAATTCAAACAAACTAGACAAAGAAAAAACAAATATTTCAAATAATATAGAAAGCACCAAAAGTGCATATGGAATAGATGTAAATGAAAACAGTTTAGAATACTCAGGAACAATAACAGAACAAGAAGTAAAAAATAATGATAAAACAATAAATAATATTCCACTTATAAGCCAAGAAGCAGTATTAACAACAGTACAAGAAAAACAAACAGGAACCGGATATTACACATATAGACAAGCAAATTTAGCAAAATATAAAATTGATGGAAAAGAACAATTAGTATATATTTCTCCAAGAGAAATTGTAAATTCAGGAAGAACATATACAAATAAAACATATGAATATACACATGGAATAGGACAAATAGTAACATCAGCAACAAAAACAACAGAAAACGGAAATGTTCAATATATACAAAAAGAAGTATCAGGAGAAGACGATAAATTAAATACAGAAAAACAGCAAATATATTTTGGACTAGAAACAAATGACACAATTGCAACAAATGCTAAAAATAAAAAAGAATATGATTACACTGATGAATTAGGAAACGAATATACATCAAGTTATGATGGACAAGCAGGACTAACATTAAACTTTGGAGATAGACTTATTTTAGCATTAAGAAAAGGAGATATAAAACTAGCATTTTCTGGAGAAATAACACAAGAGAGCAAAATACTAATAAACAGAAACATAATAAAAAGAGCCAAAAAAGCTATGCCATATCTATTATATGATGATGAACCATACACAGTTGTAACAAATGAAGGTAAAATTAAATGGGTATTAGATGCATATACAATATCTAGCAATTATCCATATTCACAATACACAAGTATAGAATATAACAATAAAAAACAAAAAATAAATTATATCAAAAACTCAATAAAAGTTATAATTGATGCATATGATGGAACAATAGATTATTATATTACAGACAAAACAGATCCAATAGCAATGGCATATAACAACACATATAAAAACTTATTCAAAGAAGAAATACCAGAAGATATTGCAAACCATTTTACATATCCAAAATATCTATACAAAGTACAAGCAGAATTATTAAAATCTTACCATAATGCAAAACCAGACATACTATATAGAGCAGATGACATATGGGACTTTGCAAAATACAATAACAGTAAAGTTACAAAATCAACAGGAGGAATCTTAGAACCGTATTATACAATAGTACAAATAGACGGAAAAAGTGAACTTGGATTAGTACAAATTTACACACCAAAACAAAAACAAAATCTAATTTCATATTTGGTAGGAACTGTAGAAAATGGAACAAACAAATTACATTTATACAAATTCTCACAAGACAGCAATGTTGTAGGACCAATACAACTAGAAAAACAAATAGAACAAGATGATGCAATATCAAAAGAAATAGAAACATTAAACACAACTGGTACAAAAGTTACCAAAAGTATGATAATTGTGCCAATAGGAAACACAATATTATATGTAGAACCAATATATCAGACAAAACTAAATGAATCAAAAATACCATTACTAAAAAAAGTAATAGTATCATCTGGAAATAAAATTGCAATAGGAGACAATTTAGAAAAAGCATTAGAAAACTTATTATCTACATATGCAGTAGACATTGAAATAGAAAACACAGAAAACATGCAAGGGCTAATAGAAGCAATAATAAAAGCAAACAAAAATTTAACAGAATCAAACGAAAATGATGACTGGGAAATGATGGGTAAAGACTTAAAAAGATTGCAAGAACTAATCAAATCATTAGAAACAATGAATAATGAGCAAACCAGCAATGAAACAGTGCTTTTGGGGCCGGACTCAAAAAACATCAATTAAATGATTAATGCTTTTGGGGTCGGACTCAAAAAACATCAATCAAATGATTAAAAAAATATTGAAAACAGTATAAAAATATGATAGGATAAAAAAGAAATATAATATTAGGAGGAATACAAATGGAATTTAAGAAATGCACAAGATGTGGTAATTTTTATATAACTGAAGGAAATGTATGTCCAAGATGTACAGCAAAAGACAACATGGAATTTTCAACATTCAAAACATATATAAAAGAAAATGGGTTAATAGGAAGTATAGATACTATATCAGGAAAAACAGGAATATCAGAAAAAAATATAAGCCGATTTTTAACATATGACGGAATAAAAGAAGGAATATCACCAATAAACATAAATAACAAAAACGGAAAAACAATGTTATAATAAAAAACGTTTTTCAAAAAATGTATAACAAAAAAGTGAGAACGCAAGGAAGGAAAGTGATAAAATGAATGCACTAAAAATGCTAGAAGAAAGAGGATATATAGAACAATTAACACACCCAAAAGAAATGTATGAATTATTTGATAAAAATGAATCAATACCATTTTACATAGGAATAGATCCAACAGCAGATAGTCTACATGTAGGACATTTTGTATCATTAATGGTAGCAAGCCATCTACAAAAATGTGGGCATAAACCAATCATATTAGTAGGAGGAGGAACAGCATCAATAGGAGATCCATCAGGAAAAACAGATATGAGAAAAATGCTTTCAAGAGAACAAATAGATGCAAATGTAGCAAGCATAAAAAAACAAGTAGAAAAATTTGTAAGTTTTGAAGGAGAAAATGCAGCAATAATAGTAAACAATGCAGATTGGCTTTTAAATTTAAAATATATAGATTTTATGCGTGAAATAGGAAGCCTATTTTCAATAAATAGAATGTTAGCAGCGGAATGTTACAAACAACGTTTAGAAACAGGATTAACATTTTTTGAATTAGGATATATGTTAATGCAATCATATGACTTTTTACATCTATACAATACATATGGATGCAAATTAGAAATAGGTGGAAATGATCAATGGTCTAACATAATAGGTGGAGTAGACTTAATAAGAAAAATAGGAAAAGATGATTCTTACGGATTAACATTTAAACTATTAACAACAAAAGAAGGCAAAAAAATGGGTAAAACAGAAAAAGGAGCACTATGGCTAGATGCTAACAAAGTATCACCATATGAATTTTACCAATATTGGAGAAACATAGAAGACGAAAGTGTTGGAAAAGTATTATCACTATTAACATTTTTACCTATGGAAGAAGTAAGAAGATTAGCATCATTAAAAGATGAACATATCAATGAAGCAAAAAAAGTAGCTGCATTTGAAATTACAAAATTAATACATGGAGAAGAAGAAGCTAAAAAAGCAGAAGAAGCATCAAATGCATTATTTAATGGACAAGGATCAATAGAAAATATGCCTTCAACAAAATTAGAAGATATAAATATTTCAATAATAGATGCTTTAATAAAAACAGAAATAGCACCATCTAAGAGCCAAGCAAGAACATTAATAGCTCAAAACAGTATTAGTTTAAATGATAATAAAGTTATAGACATTAATTACATACTTTCTGAAAATGATTTTACAGAAGGATATGCAATATTAAAAAAAGGAAAAAAAGTTTTTCATAAGCTTGAAAAATAAAAAAATTAATATGATAAAAATTAATAAATTAAGAACAAAATCGGACATATATAACAAAAGAAAGCTGAAAAAGGCTTTCTTTTTTTGACAAATTATGATAAAATTACAACGGTAAAAACAAAAGAAAGTGTAAGGTTGAAAAAATTAAATCTTTCCAACCAAGTATACACTTTGAGAGAAAGAAAGTGTAAAAATGAAAAAAATAAATGGAACATTAATGCAATATTTTGAATGGTATCTAAAAACCAATCAAGATTTTTGGCTAAAAATATCAAACCAAGCAGAAAAAATATCAGAACTAGGAATAACAGCAGTATGGTTACCACCAGCATATAAAGGAGTGGGAGGAAAAGACGAAGTAGGTTATGGGGTATATGATATATATGATTTAGGAGAATTCGAACAAAAAGGAACAATAAAAACAAAATATGGATCTAAACAAGAATATCTAGATTGCATAATGGCATTAAAACAAGCAGGTATAGAAACATATGCAGACATAGTGTTAAATCATAAAATGGGAGCAGACAAAATTCAAACAATACCAGCAACAAAGGTAGATTGGGGAAATCACAATTTAGAAATATCTAATCAAGAAAAAGTAAAAGTAGCAACCAAATATACATTTCCAGGAAGAAAACATAAATACTCAGATTTTGAATGGAACTGGACACATTTTACAGGAATAGATTATAATAATGAAACAGGAGAACATGCAATATTCAAATTCAAAGACAAAGAGTGGAACAACACAGTAGATGAGGAATTTGGAAATTTTGACTATTTAATGGGAACAGATATAGACTTTAAAAATCCAGAAGTAGTAGAAGAATGTATAAAATGGGGAGAATGGTATGTAGACACAACAAAAATAGACGGATTTAGACTAGATGCTGTAAAACACATAGATGCAGAATTTTATGACAAATGGTTAAAAATACTAAGAGAAAAATTCAAAAAAGAACTATTCTCTGTAGGAGAATACTGGTCAAATGATGTAAACAAATTACATAGATATATAACAGAAACCCATGGACAAACATCATTATTTGATGTGCCATTACATTACAACTTAGAAGCAGCATCAAAAGATGAAAATTACAATTTGTCACAAATACTAGAACACACTTTAGCAAAAGAAAACCCATCAAAAGCAGTAACATTTGTAGATAACCATGACACACAACCAGGACAAGCATTGCAAAGCTTTATATCAGAGTGGTTTAAACAAAGTGCATATTCAATAATACTATTAAGAGAAGAAGGATATCCATGTGTATTCTATGGAGATTTATTTGGAATACAACATGATAATATAGAACCAGTAAAAGACATTCAAATACTAATAAAATTAAGAAAAGAAAAATCATATGGAGAGCAACATGACTATTTTGACCATCCAAATTACATAGGTTGGACAAGAGAAGGTGATGAAGAACACTTACGTTCAGGACTAGCAGTTATAATAACAAATAAAGGTGAAGGAGAAAAAACAATGTATATAGGTACAAAACATGTAGGAGAAACTTTTATTGATGTTATTGGAAATTGCGATGAAGAAGTAATAATTAGAGAAGATGGATGTGGAGTGTTTAAAGTAAAAGAAAAATCAGTATCTGTCTGGATAAAAAAATAATAAAATACAGCATTTCTAAGTAAACGATAAGAAAGGAACATTATTTTATATGAAAAAAAACATATTAAAAAAAATTTGTATATTTATATTATCAATATTAATTTTTACAACTTCAGTAATGGCAGAAAATGAACAACAAGAAAAACAATATGATTTAAAAGACATAGGAATGAAAATATCATTAAACAATGAACTAATAGAAATAGTATCAAGCCTAAAAACCAATGATGAAAATGTGTCAAAAATAGAAAACAAAGAAAAATATATACAAAATTACAAAAATGCTGGAATTGTACTAGATGCAGTAGACAATACAGAAAATCCTACAAGAGAAATACTAATTGCCGGAGTAACAAGCAGTAATTATATAAATATGGCAAATTTTAATGAATTTTCTGAAGAAGAAAAAAACACATATAAAGAAAAAATAATAGAGACATTTAAACAACAAGTAGAACAGAGTCAAGAAGAAAAGACAAAATTCAGCATAAAAGAAAATTCAATAGTAAAAACAAATAATGGTAATAATTATATAAATATAAAAACAATATTACAAAACGAAGAAAACAATTTAGAAATGTCAATTTATTATACAATTGTAAATGGAAGACTAATAACAACAAGCTTTAGGTATTATCAAAATACAAGTCAAGAAATTTTAGAACAAGAACAACAAATAATTGAAAATATAAGCTTTTATGAAATAGAAAGACCACAAAATACATATACAAGTCAAACAATGAAATTAGCTTGGGGATTCACAATAATAGCATTTGCAATATTAACTATTATTGTAATAGCTATTAGAATAAAAGATAGAAAATATTTAGACAAAAATATAAAAGACATAAAAATAAAACAATATAGCAAATTTGGAGGATTACTATTATTATTCTGGACATTATGCTTTTACCAACTATTTTTGAGAGTAATAGAAATAAGCAATGTTTCAAAAATAGAAGGAATGACTTTTTATGTAGGTGCAATAACTGTACAAAGCACAATTTTAGCAGTAATCAATATGTATCAAATTTATGTAACACTTAAAAGAAAAACAGGCACACCTAAAAAATTAATTAGAGCAAATATAGCAATAATGGCAACAGGTCTAATTGTTACAACAATTAGAATAATTTACGCTTGGATAAACCCAATGGAATTATATGATGCAGAATATTTCAAACAAGAATTTAATGTTTTGTTATTTAGCATTTTATATCCAATGCTATGTGTAATATATTTTACTTTTTCAAAAAGAGTTCAAACATATTATTACTTGCCAAACAAAAGCTATAAAGAAATATGGAAAAATTTAATTAAAAAAAGAGGTGGAACTCAAAACAATGAAAAATAAAAAAATCATAAATAGTTTTAAATGTGCAATACAAGGAATCGCACAAGCAATAAAAACAGAAAGAAATGTAAAAATACATATAGCAATAATGATATTGGTAATAATAGCAGGAATAGCATTTAAAATAACAAAACAAGAATGGATAACATGCATAATCTTATTTGGGTTGGTAATATCATTAGAGCTTATAAACTCAGCAATAGAAACAACAGTAGATATAGCAATGCAAGAGATAAATGAAAAAGCAAAAAATGCAAAAGATATAGCAGCAGGAGCGGTACTAGTATCAGCAATTGCAGCAGCAATTATAGGGTTAATGATTTTTATTCCTAAAATAATATAAAAATATATTTCGACATTACTTGCCAAAATTTTCATAATATAGTAAAATAATGAAGAAAAAAGTATTAGTAAGATAGAATAGCATTAAGAACAGAAGGGGAAAGTATTAATTATGATAAACATATTATTATGTGGAAATGAAAAAGTATTTGATGGAGCATTAACAGAATTAATATCAATAACAAATAAAACAAAAGAGACAGTTAATTGTTATATATTTACAATGAATTTAACACGAATTAAGCCAGAATATACAGCAATAACAGATGAGCAAATAGAATTTCTAGAAGATGTAATAAAATTAAAAAATCCAGAAAATAAAATAAGTAAAATAGATGTAACAGAAATCTATGAAGCAGAATTTGGAAAATGTGCAAATGAAACAGCATATTGCACACCATATACATTATTGCGTTTATTGGCAGATAAAATAGAAAATATTCCAGATAAATTATTATATTTAGATATAGATATGATGGCAGCAAAAGATATATCAGAGTTATACAATATAGATATAACAGATTATGAATATGCAGCAGTAAAGGAAAAATACGGATCTATATTCATAAGACCAGATTATATAAATGCAGGAATGTTATTATTAAATATGAAAAAAATAAAAGAAACAGGAATGTTAATAAAAGCACGAGAACTAATAAAAACAAAAAAGATGTTATTTGCAGATCAAGATGCAATATTCCGTTCAACTAAAAAGAAAAAATTATTACCAAGAAAATATAATGAACAATCAAAATTCAATAGAAAAGATACAGTAATTTGTCATTTTTGTAAAAGGCTATTATGGAAACCATATCCACATACTGAAAATTACAAACAATGGAATGTAGAAGAAGTGCATAAAATTTTAAAATGCTATGCATTTGATGAAGAATTAAAAGAATATCTAAAATTAAAGGAAAAGATGGGGGCAAAAATAAATGAAAAATAAAAATGTAATACCAGTATTTTTTGCAGTAGATGATGGATATATACCATTTTTAGCTGTAGCATTAAAATCAGTAATTGACAACACATCAGAGGAAAACGAATATAAAATAAAAATACTATATACAAATGTATTAGAAGAAAACATGAAAAAAATAAAGAAATTTGAAAATAAAAATATAGATATAGAATTTGTAAATGTAAAAAAACAGTTAGAAGAAATCAAAGAAAAATTATATACACGTAATTATTTTTCTAATACAACATATTACAGACTATTCATACCAGAAATGTATCCTGAATACAAAAAAGCAGTTTACATAGATAGTGATACAATTTGTTTAACAGATATTGCTAATTTATATAATATAAACATAGAAAACAATTTAATAGCAGGAACACCAGATGGTGTAATACAAACAATAGATGTATTTAAAGATTATGTAGAAAGAGTTGTGGGAGTTTCAAATTATAATAAATATTTCAATGCAGGAATTATTATAATGAATTTAGAAGAATTAAGAAAATATAAATTTCAGGACAAATTTATTTATATGTTAGAAAGAGTAAAATTTGAAGTAGCCCAAGATCAAGACTATATGAATAGATTATGTAAGGGAAGAGTGAAATTATTAGATTATTCTTGGAACAGAATGCCAGTTATGGGAGAACAAAAAGGAGCAATTAATATAATACATTACAATTTAGGAGCAAAACCATGGTATTTTGACAATATTTTATATCAAGAATACTTTTGGAAATATGCAGAAAAGACAGAATTCTATAATACAATCAAAGAAATTGGGGCAAAATACACAGAAGCTGATAAAGAAAGAGATGATGCTAGCAGTGCAAAACTTATAGAATTAGCACAAAAAGAAACAGAATGTGTTGGAGACGATAGAAATAAATAGGAGATAGTTTGATGAAAGCAAAAAAAATATTAACATTATCAAAAATAAAAAAGGACGAAATTGACATTAAAAAGCAAAAAGAAGAAAAACATCAATATAGAGTAAAGATTTTACAAAAAATAGAAGAACTAGAAAAAGAAGGAAAATTTGATGTTGACGCAGAAGAAGATCCAGCTACAATAGTACTAACTCCAGAAAATATAGACTATTTAAGAAAAAAAATGTCAAGTAAACTAAAAAGAGTATTTGCAAATGAAGTTGGAGAAAAATTTTTAGATAATTTACTAAAAAACAATAAGTTAATAATAAAAGAAATAAATGGATTAGAAAACTTAAGCAAAGTAGACACAGGAGCAATAGTAACATGTAATCACTTTAATCCATTTGACTGTTTTACAATAGAAAAAGTTTTTAGATTATCTGGGAAAATAGAAGAAAAAAGACTATATAAAGTAATAAGAGAAGGAAATTATACAAACTTTCCAGGATTATATGGATTTTTCTTTAGAAACTGTGATACATTACCATTAAGTTCAAACAAAAGAACAATGGTGGAGTTTATGAAAGCAGTAGATGTATTACTACAAAAAGGAGATTTTATATTAATATATCCAGAACAAAGCATGTGGTGGAATTACAGAAAACCAAAACCACTAAAACCAGGAGCATTTAAAATAGCTGCACGTAACAATGTACCAGTAATACCAATTTTTATAACAATGCAAGACAGCGAAAACCTAGATGAAGAAGGATTTCCAATACAAGAATATATTGTAAATATAGCAGAGCCAATATATCCTGATGAAAATATATCACAAAAAGAAAATACAGAAAAAATGTTAAACCAAAACTTCAAAATATGGAAAGAAATATATGAAAACTTTTATGGTACACCATTAGAATACACAACAAAGGTGATTTTGGGGACGGACTCAAAAAACACCAACTAATGATTTGTGGACGGAGCAACCGATGACTTGGGGACAGAGCAAAAATCGTCGGTTGCTCTGTCCCTAAGCCATTATTAGAAAGGATGAAAAAATTGAAAAGAGGAGAAACAATATATTATAAAGATGAATTAAATGAAGAATTTTCAGAAGCAAAAATTAAACCAAGGGTAATAAATGAAAAATATAAATATATTCATAAAAATCCTATCTGGAATTTTTGTTCATTTTTGGTTCAACAATGTTTAAGCATACCAATAAAAATAATATATTCAAAATGTAAATTTCATATAAAATATATAGGAAAAGAAAAATTAAAAAAATATAAAAAGCAAGGATATTTTGTGTACGCAAATCATACACAACCATTTGCAGATACATTTATACCAAGCAATCCAATATATCCAAAAAGAAATTATTTTATAGTAAATCCAGAAAATGTATCAATGAAAATATTAGGAAATTTTGTACAAATGCTAGGTGCAATTCCAATTCCTTGTAATAAAAAAGCAATGAAAAATTTTTTAGAAGCAATAGAAAGAAATATAAAAAATAAACACAGTATAACAATTTATCCAGAGGCACATATTTGGCCATATTATACTAAAATAAGACCATTTAAAGATGTATCATTTAAATACCCAGTCCAATTAGAAACAACAGTATTTTGCATGACAAATACATATCAAAAATACGGAAAAAATCAAGATAAAATACAAATAGTAACATATATAGATGGCCCCTTTTTTACCAATAAAATTCTTAATAAAAAAGAACAACAAAAAGACTTACACGATAGAGTTTATAAATGCATGACAGAAAGAAGTAAAAATAGTAATGTAGAATACATAAAATATATAAAAAAAGATTGAAACTATAATAAAAAAATTTAAAATATATAATTATTGACATTTTATGTAAAATTGTTTATAATTATAAATGAAGCTAGATAGCATTTTAGAAAAAAACAGGAGGATAGCAAGCATGGAAAAATTTTTCAATGCAGAAGAAATTATTGTAAAAGGCTGGGAAGGATTAACGACTCAGCAAATTGGAAGGGCTATTGAACGGTATATTGAAGAAAGAGAGGAAAAAGGTTTTAAGGTGTGTAAAGTTATCTGTGGTAATGCAGTAATAAACTTGCCACAAGGCGGAGGAAAAGTAACAGAACCATACCTGTGGCCCAAACTACTTGACAGATTCGAAAAAAAGCCACATGATAACAATTTAATCACAATTGAACAATAGGATAGGTAAAAAAAGTGAGAACTCAATACAAAAATGTATTAAGTTCTCATTTTTTATATTAAATTTTATTAATGTCCGCTTTGGTTCTTAACATCATTAAAATTACATACAACATCTACAACACTTTTTAAAATAGGATGTATAAATTGAACCTCATAACAATGTAACATCATTCTTTCAAAACTTGAACTAGAATTCCCATATAAAGTATCTCCAACCAAAGAATGACCAATATAAGAAAAATGAACACGAATTTGGTGAGTTCTACCTGTAATTAATTTACATTCTACCAAACTGCAATCCAAATCTGGATAATATTTTAAAACATTATAATTTGTTATAGATTTTTTACCATTTTCAAAATCAACACATCTTTCAATAATACTATCATTTTTTCTAGCTATTGGCAGGTCAATAACTCCAGAAGTCTGATTAAATTTCCCATTTACCAAAGCAAGATATTTTTTAGAAAATGAATTATTCTGCATCTGAATAGAAAGACATTCATGAATATATGCACATTTAGCAAAAATAACAATACCAGAAGTACCTATATCTAAACGATTAACAGGTCTTATTTTTTTATGTAAGTCAATAGTATCAAAATAAAATTTAACACCATTTGACAATGAATTTGTATAATGCTGCATTGATGGATGAATCGGAATACCAGAAGGTTTATTTACAACTAAAATCCATTCATCTTCATATAAAATATCCAAATCCATAGGAGTTGGAACAATATTAGAATTATCTTCAAAAATATCAAAATTTATAGTAATAAGATCTCCAACATTAGCAATATTACGAGTATCACAAGGAAGTGAATTACAAAAAATAAGATTTTCATTTATTATTTGTTGACGTAATCTATTAGAAATGTTTAAATTATTTTGCATTATTTGATTAATTGTTAAATTAAAATCTTGTGCTTTTACTATATATTTTAATTTCATAAATACTTTTATTTCATCATAAGCAAATGCAAAGATGAAATATACCCCCTTAATTATATTTTAAAATTTATATGATTATATAATCTTTTGATATAAAAATCAATGTTAAGAAATAGATATTTATATCAAAATAATTAGAAAAGTTTTGTATATAAGTTCAAAAATATTGATAAATTTAATATTTTATAGTAGAATAGACACATAATAAAAAGCAAAAGAAAGGATGATTATATAATGAAAATTACTTATAAAGGAAAAGAATTAGAGGTAAAAAATCCAATTAAAGTAGAAGAATTATTAAAAGAAGAAATAGAAAACAGTAAATATAAAGTCGTAGGATGCATATTTAACAATGAATACCAAAACTTAGAATATGAAGTAAAAAATGATGGAAATATAGAATTAATCGACACATTTTCAAAAGAAGGAATGAAAATATATATTAGAACACTAGTATATATAATGGGAAAAGCATTTGAAAAGCTATATCCAAAAGAAAAATTAACAGTAGAATACCAATTAGGTCATGCCATGTTTTGCACATGTGACAACATAAGAATTACAGAAGAATTTATTAAAAATATGACAACAAAAATACAAGAAATCATAAACAAAGACTTGAAAATTGAAAAAGTAACAATGACAAGAGAAGAAGCAAAAGAATTTTATGAAAAAACTAATGCATCAAAAGGAAGATTGCAATATGATTTAACAGATAACAAAGAAATATATATGTATTATTGTGAAGACTATTATAATTATTGTTATGGAACAATGGCAAATAGAACAGGAGCAGTAGAAAAATTTGAAATAATAAAATATTATGATGGATTTCTATTAAGATATCCAAGCTCAAAAAATCCAACAGCAATACCAGAATTTGAACCAACAAAAAAATTATCATGGGCATTAGAAGAATACGAACGTATACACAAAATACTAGAAACAAACACAGTATATAAGCTAAACAAATCAATAAAAGATGGAAACATTAAAGATGTAATAATGCTTGCAGAAGCATTACACGAAAAAAAGATTGCAAACATAGCAGACGATATAGCTAGAAAAAGAAATGTAAAAATGGTATTAATAGCAGGACCATCATCATCAGGAAAAACTACTTTTGCACAAAGATTAGGAATACAATTAAGACTAAATGGAATAAAACCAGTAACAATATCTGTAGACAATTATTTTGTAGAAAGAAAAGATACTCCTAGAGACGAAAATGGAGAATATGATTTTGAAGCAATAGAAGCAATAGACTTAAAATTATTTAATGAGCATTTAGTAAAACTGTTAAATGGTGAAGACGTAGAAATGCCAAGATTTGATTTCCAAGAGGGAACAAAAAAATATAAAGGAGATAAGCTAAAACTTAATTCAGATGAAATTCTTGTAATAGAAGGAATACACTGCTTAAATGATAGATTAACAAGTCAGATTTCTAAAGATGAAAAATATAAAATATATATAAGTGCTTTAACAGTTTTAAATATGGATAGGTATAACAGAATATCAACAACAGATACACGTTTAATTAGAAGAATAGTAAGAGACTATCAATTTAGAGGATATTCAGCAAAACATACATTAGATACATGGGCAAGTGTAAACAGAGGAGAAGAAAAAAATATTTTTCCATATCAAGAAGAAGCAAACAAAATCTTTAACACATCATTAATTTATGAACTTAATGCTTTAAAAAGCATAGCTAAACCTTTACTTGAAGCAATTTCACCAGACGAAAAAGAACATGCAGAGGCACAAAGATTATTAAATATTTTAAAATATTTTGAACCTATTCCAAATGAAGAAGTACCTACTAATTCATTACTAAAAGAATTTTTAGGTGGAGGAAACTTTAAATATTAAAAAATAATATCGTTGCGATATTTGGTAAAAAATGACTAACAATAAAATAAGTGCAAATGTTAGAAATACTTGCTATTGTTCTATTCTAGGAAAATTCTCCGAACTTCCTAGAATAAAAAATAACAATGCACAGAAATTTGCTAAAGCAAATTTCGCGCACGAACAAATACGCGGACTTTAAAATGTTCTAACAAGTACTAATGTTATTAATGTCCGCTTTTGTTCTTGACAATATCATGTAAAAAAGGTATAATAATAATTGTAAAAAAATAAAAAGAAGGAAAGATGATAATGTTAGCAAAATATTGGAAAAAAATAGGATTACTAATATTAATAATTGCATGTATTTTTAATGTAATGGGAAAATTAATAAACAAAGTATCACTCAATAAAGAATTGATATCATCAGCAATATATGTAATACAAAATGAAAAAAACGAAACTACAGAAAATAAAAATGCAACAAAATAATTTATAAGACTTGAAAAAAATAAAAAAATATGATATTATAAAAAGCAGTCATGTTTAAAATACTAAAAAAGAGGTGAATAAAAATGAAAGAAGGATTACATCCAAACTATAACAAACAAACAACAATTACATGTGCATGTGGTAATGTTTTAGAAGTAGGATCAACAAAAAAAGATATAAAAGTAGATATATGTTCAAAATGTCATCCATTCTGGACAGGAAATCTAAGACAAGAAACAGCAGGTGGAAGAGCAGACAAATTCAAGAAAAAATATGGTCTTGCTTAATTTAAAAGCAGACAAACTAAAAAAGCAAATCAAATTTCTAAAATGAAAATGATTTGCTTTTTTTTATCATGTTATATATCAAATTACTTGTATCTGAATTATTTTTGTTGCAACTTTTTTAATTCTTCTTTACTTATATTAGTAACTTTTTCTATTACTTCTATAGATATTTTTTCTTCTAACATCTTTTTAGCTATTTCCTTTTCTTTTTTTTCAGAACCTTCTTTAATACCTTTTTCTTGTCCTTTTTTAAGTCCTTCTTCAATACCTTTTTCATGTCCTTCTTTTAGTCCTTGCTCAATGCCTTTTTTTAAGCCCTTATCATATCCAGCAGCTTCTGTTGCATTTTGATCTAATATGTATTTTTCTCTCAT
>CAKPOI010000029.1 GCA_934169775.1 uncultured Clostridia bacterium | reverse complement strand
ATACAAATCAAATATTTTTTATTGTTTGGGACATTTTCATATCCTACTACTTAAGACATTATCATAAATGAATGAGATAAAATCTTAAAAGTGCAATAAATTTTATTGAAAAATAGGGGAATATGTGGTAAAATTATTTAAGAAATTTTAAATTTGTTCCGATCATATTTAAAAATTATAAATACGTATTTTAAGTAAAAAATGAAAAGAGGGATTTTTATGTATAGAACAAAGACATGTGGAGAATTGAACATAAATAATGTAAACGAAACAGTTGAATTGGCTGGCTGGATACAAAAAATGAGAAATCTAGGTGGAATGGAGTTTTTAGATTTAAGAGATGAATTGGGAATAACACAAATTGTAATAAATGATGAGAGTTTACAAGAGCAAGCAAAAGAGTTTACAACAGAAAGCTGTATACATATTGTAGGTAAAGTTGTAGAAAGAAGTAATAAAAATGCAAATTTAAAAACAGGAGAAATAGAAGTTATTGCTGAAAAAATAGAAATATTGGGAAAATGTAAAAATATATTACCTTTTGAAGTAAATACTAATCAAGAAGTAAGAGAAGACTTAAGATTAGAATATAGATTTTTAGATTTAAGAAATGAAAAGTTGCATAATAATATTTTATTACGTTCAAAAATATTAAAAACATTAAGAGATAAAATGGATGAATTAGGTTTTACAGAGATTCAAACACCAATACTTGCAAATTCATCACCAGAAGGAGCACGTGACTATCTAGTACCAAGTAGATTAAATCCAGGGGAATTTTATGCATTGCCACAAGCTCCACAACAATTCAAACAATTATTGATGGTAAGTGGGTTTAATAAATATTATCAAATAGCTCCTTGCTTTAGAGATGAAGATCCTAGAGCAGATAGAGCACCAGGAGAATTTTATCAATTAGATTTTGAAATGAGTTTTGCAACACAAGAAGATGTATTTAAAGTAATAGAAAGTGTTGTGCCATATACATTTAAAAAGTTTACAAATTGGAAGGTAGATGAAGGACCTTTTATAAAAATTCCATATAGAGAAGCAATGGAAAAGTATGGAATAGATAAACCAGATTTGAGAAATCCATTAATAATACAAGATGGAACAAAATTATTTGAAAATTCAGATTTTAATGCATTTAAAGACAAAACTATAAAAATAATTGTTGTGCCAGAATGTGCAAAACAAGGTAGAAAGTTTTTTGATAAAATGGAGGAATATGCTAAATCAAATGAAGTTGGTGCAAAAGGTTTGGCATGGACAAAATTTGAAGAAGATGGTGGAGTTACTGGAGGAATAGCTAAATTTATAACAGATGATATTAAAGTTAAATTAGAAGAAGAATATGGTGTAAAAAAGGGTTCAGCAATTTTCTTTATAGCAGATGAATTTTCAAAAGCACAAAAAATAGCAGGATTAGTAAGAATAGAATTAGGAAAAAGGCTAGAATTAATAGAACAAAATGTATATAAATTCTGTTTTATAGTAGATTTTCCGATGTATGAATTATCAGATGAAGGAACAATTGATTTTTGTCATAATCCATTCTCTATGCCACAGGGTGGATTAGATGCATTGGAGAAACAAAATCCTTTAGATGTATTAGCATACCAATATGATTTAGTTTGCAATGGTTATGAAATGGCATCAGGAGCTGTTAGAAATCATGATCCAGAAATAATGGTAAAAGCTTTTGAAATTGCTGGATATACAGAAGAGGATGTAAAAAATAGATTTGGTGCATTATATAATGCTTTTCAATATGGTACACCACCACATGCTGGAGCAGCACCTGGTGTAGATAGAATGGTAATGTTAATTGCAGATTCTCAAAATATAAGAGAAATAATAGCATTTCCAAAAAATAAAAAGGCTCGTGATTTATTAATGAGAGCACCATCTGTTGTTAATGAACAACAATTAAAAGATGTTCATATTGCTATTAGAAATGAACAAGATAAATAAAGTATTAACTGTAAGTAGGGATTTTTATGTGCTTACAGTTTTTTATTATATATTTGATTGACATAAAAACGTTACAGTGGTATAATAATGTTGTCATTATAATATTTATAAAATCATTTAATGGAGGAAAATTATGAACAAAAAGCGGAATGAAAAAGAAATAGGATTTGATGCACTTGATGTACTTGCGGAAGTTCCTGTAAAACCAGATGAGGTAATTCCATTGAACATCGAAAAAGCACTTGAGTGTTATCCAGAGGCTGAAAGAAAAGAAATTATGGAGCTTTCTGAGCACATTGATGTTAAAAAAGTTGAAAACCTTATGAATTATGGTTCTCCAGCTTTGGTAAAGACGTTTGAACAGTGTGGTCAATTTTTGAAATCAGAAAGTGGTTCTTCTGCAGATCAGGAGATTATAAAGAAAGTTGTAGAACTTTCTAGAAAGGCAGGAGAAACATATGAAGATTTCAATATGGTTCTTAAGGAGCCAAATCTGTTTCAAAAGCTTTTGCTGAGTTTTAGTGAAGGAGCAAGAAAATCTCGAAACGACAAAATTCAGCAGAGTGCTATAAGCAATTATAAATTATTGGTAGAGCTGAAGAATTCTTGTGACGAATGGATTGAAATGCTTAAGGACTCTATGGGAGAAATTGAGTATTCAGGAATTAGTGATATTGAACAGATTACTCTTTTGGAAAAATATTTGATTGCAGGAGGTTTGGCTGAAAAAAGAATTCGAGATGAGCTTTCATATAGCATGGGAAAATATCAGGAAAATGGGACCGAGGCAGCTGCACAAAAATATCAAACTGTAAAGGAAGGATATGATATATTCCAAGTGGTAATGGCTAACCTGGAAAAATCTAGAGTAATGTATAAGCTTAGCATCGGACAATTAGCTCTTATAAAAAAGAGTAATAGAAATGTCCAGATAGCTATACGGACTCAGGAAAACAACAGCATGGCTTTATTGGCACAGCAACTTAGAAATGCGGTATTGAATGCTAAGACGAAAGAAGTCTTAGAAGGGCAAAAGGCAATAAATCACTTAAATGAAGAACTGATAAAGGAAGTTTCAAAAAGTGTAGGGCTTACAGCAGAGGAAACAGAAAAACTGTTGTATTCTAGCTTCTATAATATGCAGGTTGCTAAGCAGGCGATTGAAACAGTTGTTAAAGCATGTGCAAATATTGAAAAGGTGGCAACTGATATGCTGCCAAAGATGCACGCAGATCTTGCAGAGATTGATCAGCTTATGAAAGATTTAGATCCGGCTGTAGAAAAAATTGCAAAAAGTTCATTAAATGAAGAAAATTCAGAAACTCCAAATGGAGATAATGAAGAAAATTCGGAACTTAAGTTCTGAAAAAACACAAAAAACCAATCTGGATAAGGTTGGTTTTTTGCTACTTTAGTATTGAATTCTACATAAAAATGTGATATTATGTATACACATTGTAAAAACAAATAATAAAGAAAGGAGACTATGTTATGATTATAACAAGTCAGGGATTTGGTCATTTTGTTGACGGAATCAATAATCAAGACTTTGGAATTGAAAGCTCACGGGCAATAGTCATTTTAGATGGGTGTTCTGGAGCAAAATATTCTGAGGTAGGAACAAAATTATTTGCACAATTACTTAAAAGAAAGGAGGATTGGGATAACGTAGAAAAATTTGAGGATAATGTTGAAGAAACTTTTAATAATATTATCCAAATGTTTAGACCATATTATACAGATGAAAAATTAGAGAACTTTATAATGGATAACTTGCTTTTTACTATTATTGCATTATTTCAAGATGAAGAAAAATTCATTGTTAAAATATTTGGAGATGGCTATGTTGTCTCTCAAAATAAAAAAAGAAGAATAAGTTATATGAAGTTTTATTATGGAAAATGTCCACCATATTATGCGTACAGGTTTTGTAGGAGTTATTCACAGTTTTTGGATCATGATTTTAAAACACTTCATTTTAGCAAAAAGAGTTTTTCCAATATTGGAATTGCAACAGATGGAATAGTACCAGTAGTCACAGGTTTGGCTAAAATTGAGGATGAAGATGTCATAAAATGTGATAAACTTTTAAAAATGCAAATTGAAGAGTTACATAAATCTTTTTATGATGATGTGACAATTGGAGCCTTTGTAAATGGATAACAGGAGGGATAATGACGTGAAAAAGGGATTTCTAAATCTTAATACGATTTTTTCAAAAGATTGCAGTAAAGAAAAAGACAATGATAAGGTAAAGACAAATAGCAATGTAACGAAAAATGACAAAGATGCAACTGTTAAAAATGAGGCAGATATAAAAAGCAATACAAAGTTTCCAGAAAAACAAGATGTTAAAGAGACTGTAGATAAAACCCAAGAATTTACTTATCTTGCAAATAAACCGGTAGAGAAAACTAAGCTTACAATTATATTTATAGAAAATACAAATTTAATGCAGCATAGTGAAGCAATTATAAAAAAGATTGTAAATAGTTTGACGGTTAATGGAGAAGTAATTTTTATAAATTATGGTAGAGTAGTTAAAAAAAGTAAACTTTTTAATGTAAATTTATTAAATGAACACAAAGTTTTTTGTAGAGATATACTTGGGCAAGAAGCAGTGTTTTATGATGCATTAAAATTACTTGAAGAGACTATGAAAGATAACTATTTTAAAGTTATAGAACTACCAACTAAAAAAATTAGAATAGACAAAATAGAATGTATTGCATTTGGTAGAGGTATTGACACAGGTTCTAAAACTTCAAAAATTGAGGCAATTGATATTTGTGATGAAATGTTTGGAAAATTCAATGTAAGTAGCAAATATTTTTGTCTTACAGAAGCTTCTTTTTTGGAGGTAGCAGAATTGGGCTTTAGATCTATTGGATCAATTTCTAGATAAGATTGCTTTAAATAACTATTGGTAAAAATTTAAAATTCAGAGAGGTTATAGCTATGATGGACTTTTTTTTACGGATAAAAAATTTCTTTTTAGAGCATCTGCAAATAATATTTGAAGATGAAGAAGAAAAAGAAAATGTAGAAAAAATAGAAAATAATTTTGAAGTGCTCAATTTAGAAACAGAGGAAACAGACAAAAAAATAAAATTAGGGAAAAGGACAATTTCAAAAAGATTATATGTTCTAGAACAGGAAATAAAATTTGCTGAGAAAAGTTTTCCAGAAGAATATAAGAATTTCTTAAAAAGAATTCAAAATTTAAGAAATGTGTATTTTCAGACATTAAATGATTCTCAAAAAGATTTTACTTTTGAAATAGATCCAGAAATAGATGGTTCTAAAACAGGGGAGATAGTTAAACTTGAAAGAGATGTTGAATATTTTTTAAACAAACAAGTAAGGTTTAGTTTTATTTCCGAAAAGATACAAAATTTAATTGTAAAATTGAATATCCTATATAATGTTTCTATAGTTCATAATAAGAAAGATGAAAAGGATAAAGCAATTTCACAAGTAAAAAAAGCTGAAAATAGACTTTTTGAAATTCTAAAAGAGTTTGAACAATGTGATTTGATTCTTATGGATAAACAGCTTAAAGAGCGGTTGGTAGATTTGATGTCTTATGCAGAATACTTGATTTTAAAGGTTATGATAAGAAACTCAAATGATGTACCGGAAAATATAATAAAAAATTTAACTTTAGTTAATAATTTTAGAAATTTTAATTATAGAAATGCTTTTTTTGCTTTTATTTCAGAAGAAATATCAGTGGAATTGTGTGGTAAGACTTTTTCTTTTGATGATGACTTGAGAAAAATTTTAGATAAGCAGAAAGAAGAACTTCTTGCTAAAGTTTTTTATGAGAAGGATTTTCTTTTTAAAAAGCAGTTTTGGAAGGAATTTCTGAATTATGAAACAACTGTAATTACTATGCTAAATGATAAAACAGGACAAAAACAAAGAGTAAATTTGTTAGTATCAATGAAAATTGAAATAGGTGAAGAAGATGTATTAGACATTCCTTTGACTGAAACTAAATTCGAATTGACTAAAATTTTTGCTACTAATCATGAAAGCAAAGTATTGCTTATGTTAAAATTTTTAGAAGGTCTTTCTAATGGAGTGAATTTTAAAGAAATATACTTCTTGCTGTTAATGTTTGATACTTTACAGTTTGTAGAAGAACAACCTAATGAATTACAAAAAGACATTAAAAAGTATGCAGACAAATATCAATATAGTAGAGAAGAAGTTGCAAAGAAAAGAGAAAAAGTTTGCAATTCTAAAAATGTAAATCTGGAATATTTATTAGCATTTACTTTAAATGAAGACATTAAAGGTGTATTTGATGTAATTGAAGAACTAAAAAATCTTAAATTTGATTTTTTAATTCTGGAAAATCAGATATTTATTAATAGTTTTTATTTTGAGGGGTTACCAAATGTTAGTAAATGTTTAAGAGAGAATACAGATTTGCATGGTAATGAAAACATTTAATAAGATTAAAGTTTATATTCAGGAGGAGCTAATATGGCAGATTATATTGATTTTACATCAGATAATATTAATGTTTTTATGTTTCTTATTGACAAATCTAATTCTATGGAGGTAATGAAGACGAAATTAAGAAAGGTATTGAAAACTTTGTTAGAAGCTTCGAAAACTTTGAGGAATCAAGCTCTTTAGCTGTTTCAATTTGCTTTTTTTCTGATTATATGGAATTTGAAGAATTTAAAAAAATTGAAGAAATACAAATTGATTATTATACTGATGGTGGCACATGGCTTAATACAGCTATAGTTGAAGCTCATAAAAAATTGAAAAAGTATATGAAAAAAGTCGTGAAAGCTACTAATGTGATTCCTAGAATGACTTTTGTATTATTATCAGATGGAGAGGCTTATGGAGATGAACTTCCATATGAATGTGGAAAAGAAGAAATAGAAAAGATGAATTATGCAGGAATTACAACAGCTTTTGTTGCATTTGGAGAGGCTATTTCATCTGAATATGGCAAAAAAATGGGATTTATGGCTAATATTGATACAGATGATTTAGTAAGCTTCTTTGGAGTTGAACTTTCAGAATCTTGTAAAGAGCAGTCAAAAAGCTATGTTTCTTTAGGTTCCAATTTCTTTAGTCAGGTAGGAAAAAGTAGTACATATTCTAATACTACAGCACAGGCTTTAGATGATGATGACTGGTTTAATCAGATGTAAACAATTTTATTTTTGCATATAAGTTAGGGGATATTTTATCCTCTAACTTATGGCAAAACGTTCTTGTCTAGAAAGGATTGAAAAATATGAGTATAAAGAGGTTATTTTTTTTACCATATTATAATTTTGTAGAACATTCACATGATTATCAGAATTTGAGTAATGACAATAGAGAAGGGATTTTTTATAATAGTAAAGAAAAGAAAATGGTTGTAATTATTCGGGATTCTGAATTAGGAAAAGCATGTTATGAAAATATTAAAGAATTTTATAGCAAAAATATAAGCTTTAAATTCTTAGATTTTAATATGACAATTAATAAGTTTGCGGCAGGAGCGGAAAGAATCTTTTCTTTTAGTGCTGATTGTAAAAAGGTAGATAATGAATATTATGATAAATCTGCTGACAAACGAATTATGAATTTCTTTTCCATGCTGCAAATTTTATATTCATTAGAAGCCAAAGAATATTATTTATCTAAGGAAAAATTTGAAATAAATAATTGTCATACATTATCAGGTTTTTTATCTCTTTTTAGTAGTATTGGTAAGCTTGATGAAGATGAAATTTCAGGTGTTACGAATAAATGCTTATTTACAATTTTTTGCAATGATTATGGATTTCCTGGAGGTTTGGAGGAAGTAAAGGATTTTTTTGATAAGCTATTAAAAAATAAGGGTATTTTTTATGAATCAGATTCTAAAAAAGATATACCAATAGTTATGGAATGTTATAAATACTATAAAGAAGGTGATTCGTGTTTTTTTAATAGAATAGTTACAAGGAAAAGTTTAACAAAAGCCATAATTAAAAGTTCTATGAATACGGAGACATATGCTTTTCGGAAATGCTTTATAGCAGATGTAGAAGCAATGAAAGAGGAAAATAAAATAATAGAGGAAACTTCTGCTTATATTGTGTTTGAAGGAAATATTAAAATTTATAGAAAAAAGTCTGATTTTTACTTCTTTCTTAAAGATATAAAAGAATTCAATGATTTTCTTAAAGATGCTGAAAGTAATGATATATTTAATATAAAAGAGAAAGTTGAGAATGTAGTTTTAGATTTTAATCAAACACCTATAGGATATGTATTTAAAAAAAGTTATATAACTGCTACTCCAGTGTTAGAAAAAAAATTTGAAAGTTTTATAGACATTCTTGAATTCTTTAGAAATTTGAAAAAGATTTTAAAATCTTTTTATGGAAGGAAAAATTGCAAAAATGCAAAGATTGAGGAAAAGTTAAGTGTAACAGATAGTGGTGATATTGTATTTTCAAATTCTTTAGACTTTTTTAACCTTGTTAAAATGAGTAATGAAAGTGTAGATCAATGTCTATCTAAATTCTTTTATGAAATTTATGAAAGATTTCTTATGAATGAATATGGAAACGAATTAAACTGCTACAAATTAAGGGGATTAAATGAACGTTATGGTTATTATTATCACTATTTGTATTTGCATTCAGAAGACTTTTTTAATGAATTTTGTAAAGAACATCTAATTTATTATAATAAAGAAAAAGGTTGTCCAATTTGTAGTAAAACAAAATTTTTTGTTACACCAAAAGTAGAGGGAAATTTAACAAAAGTTTTTGAGGATAAATATGCGGTTCATTACTCGGTTTTTGGTACTTCATATTGCTTAAAGACTTATAAATTTTCTAGTTTTAGTGATAAATCTCAGATTGAACAGTTAGAAAAAAACATTGATTATTTTGTAAAACAAAAAAGCTATGGTAATTCTATTAGTTCTATATTAAATCAAGATGCTTTTCTTCCAGAAAAAAAAGCTTTTAAAGATAATATTTTTATAGGATATGTATATAAATGGGTAGATTTTTCGGAAGATAGATGTGTTGAGATTAATAATGAAAAAATTAATAATCGAATTAGAGTTACATTACTTCAAAAATTAGTTGAACAGATAAAGTGTTTTGATGAAAATGATATGGAGCTGATAGCTAATCCTTTTACAGATGTGTTTTTTATTAAAGATTTTAAGGAAAATGTTCAATTGGTGAATGTGGAATTTTGGTACTATAAAGAAACTAGTAAAAAAACTTTATCTTTTTGTGTAGATTACATTAAAAATGTAATTAAAAATGATTCAAACATTGATTTAAAATCTAATTGGCTTTTGGATCAAAGTTTGAATAGTATCGAAACAAAATTAAAGCTTTATATTGAAAACAATAAAAAGTACTGTAAATTGCACAAGATTTATTATGATAATAACTCAACGTTTTGCTCTAAATGTTCTAATCTTTTTTTGAATACTAAGAGTAAAGATTTGGATGAAATGCTAGAAAATCGTAAACTTATTGGCAAAGGAGGAGAAGCTGAAATTTATTCTTTTGATGATGATAAGGTTTTAAAAGTATTCAATAAAGATATTGACATCATGTTTAAAATTGAAGTTATTTCTAAGGTGTTAGCAAAAAGGAAAATTTTAGAAACAGAAAACCTTGAAAATCTTAAATATCATTATATTATTCCAAAAGAGTTATTTTTTGATAGTGAAGATGGTAAATTAGCATATACTATGAAAAGAGTAGATGGAAATGAGATAATGGTGTTAAGAGATGTTAGTATTCTAAAAAAATTGGGATTTACACGAAAAGATATATTAGAAATTCTTATAACCATGGGTGAAGGAATCGAAGCATTACATTCAAAGGTTGGTATTTTTATTGGAGATTTGAATGGAGGAAATGTGTTATTTGATTCTAATAAAGATGTTTACTTCTTAGATTTTGATGGAATGGGTATTGATAATATTGTTCCAGAAGCTTTAACAAGGACTTTTGTGGATCCTATTTCTCAAAAGAATGGCAAAATAGAAATGAAAGATGATTGGTATTCCTATGCAATACAATGTTTTTATTATTTAACTCATGTTCATCCATTTAAAGGAAAGTATGTAAAAAAGCATAAGGTTATGGATGTTGTTACGAGAATGGAAAAAAGGATTTCTGTTCTTGGTGATTATGACATTCTACTTCCGGCAATTGCAGAACCTTGGGATTGGATGAATGAGGACTTAAAAGATAAATTTTTGGCTATCTTTGAAGGGGATAATAGAGAAAGCCTTGTTCCATTATTAAAGGAGCAATATGAAAGTTTGTATGGTCATGAAGCGTAATTTTTAAATGTTATTTCAAATCTTAAATTGATTTGTCAACAAAAAAGAAGATTTTAATACTAGTTGTGTTAAAATCTTCTTTTTTTACATATTCCTCAATGTTGATTTATGCTGATAATATAAAGCTTTTATTAGCCATCAGTAAATTTTTTATTAATTCAATTTGTTTTTTAGATAAATGACTGTTTCCGTCAAGATCATATAAATTTTTAGCTAATAAAGCAATATCAACATCTGTATTAGTATTAGCATTTTCACCATTTTTGTTATCTGAAAGACCAAGTAGATAGTCAATAGATACATTAAATGCAGAGGCAATTTTTGTTATTACATCTAAACGAGGAATTCTATCACCACTTAAATATCTAGAAATAGTTACATTGGAAATTCCAATTTTCTTAGATAAATCAATTTGGCGCATATTAAAGTCTTCCATTAAAACAATTAAGCGATAACTAAATTTCTCTATATCAAAATCCATATCAACCTCCTATAACCAATATTATAGAACTATAACCGTACAGGTTAAAAATAATTTCCAAAGTTATAAAACTATAAATAATTATTAACCAATAGGAAAAATATCAAAAAAATGCTATAAAAACCAGAAAGCTGCTATGATAAAAAATTAGACATAACAATGGAATACATAAAAATGGAAATATGTAACATAAAAAAATTTTTTTAGTTATTTTAAATCAGTTATAAAATCATAAAAATTATGAAATTCATATCCTTGTTTTTTTAGAAAAGAAATAGAATCTTTTAAAATAGCAGCGGTGTCATTAACATCACCAGAATCATGCATTAAAATAACTAAAGTACCTTTTGCTTTTGATGAGTTTTTCAAGTTATTTAATAATTGATTATTAGAAGTTCTAACTTCAGAATCTTTATTCAAGCAATTCCAATCAACATAAGCATAATTTAAATCATTTAATATAGAAATAGATTGTTTTTTATTAGACTTATAAGCTTTTGCCATATAACCATTAGGAAAACGAAAAACATGTGAGCAATAATTTGCTATGCCAAGAGCATTTCCAATTTCTTTATCAGTAGATAAAATTTGATTTTTAAAACTTTCATTGCTTTGATATAATTTATCATTATTGTGGTCATATCCATGATTAGCAATAAAATGACCTTCATTATATTCACGTTTAATTAGATCAGGATTTTCTTTTACATATTTACCAATAACAAAAAATGTAGCTTTTACATTTTCTTCTTTTAAAATATCAAGAATTTCAGGAGTGCATTTTTTTCTAGGACCGTCATCAAATGTTAAATAAGCAATTTTAGCATCATTGTTTGATAAATTATTAAAAGTATCTTGTAAATTTTCACTTATAGAAGAATTAGAGTTTAGTGAAACAGCTAAAATAGGAGAATCATCAATGGAGAAAGAAAATAAAATTAAAAGTATTAGGCATAAAATGCAAAAAAAGAATAGTAAAAATCTTTTTCTAAAAATAAAAATATGCATAAAAATCCCCCCATATAATTTATATGAGGGATTGAATTTAATATGCATAAGAAAGAAAAGGTAGTGCTTGTTCTTGGGTTATATATCCGTATTCTTGCATTTTTTTTATAACATGTGCTTGTCTTTTTTTGGCCAAAGTTAAATTAACATTAGGAGAGTAAAGAGAAGGAGCATTGGGAACACCAGCTAACATAGAGGCTTCGTCTAAATTTAAATCTTTTGGGTCTTTATCATAATATCCATGGCTAGAATCATAAATTCCATAGAAACCATCTCCAAAATATGCTGTATTAACATATATTTCAAAAATTTGATTTTTGGTATAATTTTTTTCTAGATCATAAGCAGCAAAGATTTCACCAAGTTTGCGAGTCCAAGATTGTTCTTGACTAAAGACAATATTTTTTGCAACCTGTTGAGTTATAGTACTACCACCTTCTTGTAATTCTTTATTTTTTATGTTTGTATAAAAAGCACGGCAGATAGCAATAAAATCAACAGGTCCATGGTCATAAAATCTGTGGTCTTCAACAGCTATAACAGCATTTCTATATAAATCAGACATTTCACTAAATTTCACAAAATTTTCTTTAGAGGTAATTTCTGTAACTCTATCTACTAAAGGCTTTTGTTTTAGTGCACTTGCATAAGTACTATATCCAATTATAAATAATATGGAAATAAGTACAATTATTAATATTAATATTGTTAATAATAGTTTTCTTATAAATTTCATATTGTTTTCTTCCTTTCTTAATGTTTATATTATAACTTAAAAAGATTTTTTTGCCAATAGAGTTAAGAAAAAATTAAGGCATATCCATTGAATTTTTTTAATATATATAGTAGAATATGGGTATAACAAAAGAGAGGAGAATAATAAATAATAAAGCCTTAAAGAAAGGAAGATAACTAAAATGCAAATAGTAATACTAATACTATTAATATTAGTAAATGCATATTTTGCAGCAAGTGAAATAGCATTTATATCATTAAATGATGCAAAAATACAAAAGATGGCAAAAGAGGGAAATAAGAAAGCACAGCAAATAGCAAAGATGCTAAAAAATCCAAGCAAATTTTTAGCAACAATACAAATAGGAATAACATTAGCAGGATTTTTATCAAGTGCATTTGCATCAGATGCCTTTGCGAGTGAATTATCACCAATATTAAATAATGTAATGCCAGTATTAAGTGTACAAGTGTGGAACACAATATCAATAATATTAATAACAATAATATTATCATTTTTTACATTAGTATTTGGAGAATTAGTACCAAAAAGACTAGCGATGAAAAATTATGAAAAAATCGCATTTGCAACAATAGGATTTATAAAAGGATTATCAGTAATAGCATCACCATTTGTAAAGTTTTTAACAACAGTAACAAATGGAGTATCAAAATTATTTGGGGTAGGAGAAAGTGATGAAGAAATAGTAACGGAAGAAGAAATAAAAATGATGATAGATCAAGGCAAAGAAAAAGGTGTAATAGAAGAAGGAGAAAAGGAATTATTAAATAATGTATTTGAATTTGGAGATATAACGGTTTCAGAAATAATGACACATAGGAGAGACATATTTGCAGTAGATATACACACAAGTGCAGAGGAGTTATTACAAGAAATATCAGAAGAAGATTATAAATATAGTAGAATACCAGTCTATGATGAAACAATAGATGATATAAAAGGAATATTGTATGTAAAAGATATTCTAAAAAATATGAATAAAAAGACATTTAAAATCAAAAATGTTATGCATGATGCATATTTTGTACCACAAACAAAAATGATAGATGATTTGTTTAAAGAGTTGCAAAAAAATAAAATGCAAATGGCAATAATTCTTGACGAATATGCGGGAACTGCAGGATTAATAACAATGGAAGATATTTTAGAAGAATTAGTTGGAGAAATATATGATGAATATGATAATGAAGAATCTGAATATGAAAAAATAGATGAAAACACATATATTTTATCAGGAAGTATGCCAGTGTATGATGTAAACAAATTATTAAATGCAAAAATTCCAGAAGGTGATTATGATACATTATCAGGTTTTTTACAAGATGAATTAGACAGAATTCCAGAAGAAGAAGAAAATCCAATAATAGAAACAGAAGAAATAACATATAAAATAGAAGAATATGAAGATAAAAGAATTTTAAAAGTAAAAGCATGTAAAAATAATCATAATCAAAATGAGGAGGAAAAATAAATGAAGAAAAGAGTTATAGCAATTATATTAATTATTATAGCAATATTAGGTTTAGTAGTTTATAATGTGCAAAAAGGAGCCAAAGAAAAAAGAAGAGATTATACAATAGAAGATGTAAAAGAGTACAAATATTTTGAATCAAAAGCAAAAGATGAACAAAAATTTGGAATTATAGATAGAACAGGAAAGCAAATAATACCAGAAAATTATGATGATGTAAAAATAGCAAATCCAGAAAAAGCAGTATTTGTATGTATACAAGGAAAAACAACAACAGTAAGAAATGAAGAAAATAAAGAAATATTTTCAGAATATCAAAATGTAGATACATTACGCCTAAAAAATGTATCAACAGATTTAGTGTATGAAAAATCAATATTAAAATATCAAAAAGACGGAAAATATGGACTAATAAATCTTGATGGTAAAAAAATAACTGATGCAATATATGAAGAAATTGATACATTGCAATACAAAGAGGGAGAATTATTAGTAAAAAAAGATGGCAAATATGGAGTAATCAATAAAAATGGAAATATGCTAGTAGAAGCTAAATATGACAAAATAAGTGCAGATACTTTTTTTGAAGATGACAATCATTATCGTTATGATGGATATATTGTAGCAGATAAAACTGATGAAGGATATAGATATGGATATATTTCATATAATGGAAAAATAGCTACAGAATTAAAATATAATTCAGTAGAAAGAATAACAGATTTAGGAAATCGTGATGAAGCATATTTATTAGTAGCTGAAAATGGAAGATATGGAATATTAAAAAATGAAAAACAAGTAGTGCAAAATGATTATCAATCAATATCATATGATAATTCTAACAAAATATTTGTAGTGCAAAAAGGCAAAAAATATGGAGTTATAAGTATAGAAGGAAAAGAAACTTTATCTTGTGATTTTACACAAATAGATATACAAGGAAAATATTTGTATGCAGAAAAAGAAGATGGAACAACAGAAGTATATAGTGCAGAAGGAAAGAAAATGGATATAGATGTAAATTCAATTGTTCTTGATATACCAAATAAAGATGGATATACTATTAATATAGAGACAGAAAATAATGAAACAATATATCAAATTTACAAGGAAGGAAATCCTGTAAGTACAGAAAAATATAAATATATTTCATATTTAACAAATGATTTATTTATAGCTTCTAGAAAAGATGAAAAATTAGGAATTATTGATTTAACTGAAACACCTAAAACAGAATTTAATTATACATCAATACAAGTAATAGCAGATACAGAATTGATACAATTGTCAAATTCAACAGATAATACAGTAGAGATAATGAATAATAAAGCAGAATCAATACTAGAAATGAAAAATGCAACAGTTGTAAAAGAAGGAATATATGTAAAAATATCTAATGAATCAAATAAAAAATACATTACTTTAGAAGGCAAAGAAGTTGCAAGTGAGGAAGTTTTATCATCAAATGATTTGTTTGCAAGTGTTAAAAATGGAAAATGGGGATTTGTAGATAAATCTGGAAATGTTAAAGTAGATTATCAATATGATAGAGTTACAGAATTTAATGAATATGGTTTTGCAGGATTTTTAAAGGATAAAAAATGGGGGGTTCTAAATAAAGATGGTTCAGTTTTAGTTGAACCAAAATATAATTTAGGAGTACAAGCTCAACCTAGCTTTATAGCTAATTACTATATGGTTGATAATGGCTCTGGACAAATATATTATGCTAAAGATTAAAAAGCCACGGAATGAAATTTTAAAATCTCACGGAATGAAAATGCAAAAAGTCACGGAATAGATTTCTAAAATATCATGAAATGAAAATAATAAAAAATGATTGATTATATTATAAAAAGAGGTAAATACTATAAAAAGCATTTATCTTTTTTTAGTTAGTTGGCATAAAATATAAAAAATGAAATATAGAGAGAGCCTTAGATTTTATTGTAAATCTTATATAATTTATAAATCTATTATGTGAGAAAGGATGTGAAAAAAATGAAATTAGGTGTAGCATTATCAGGAGGAGGAATAAGAGGAGTTGCACATGCAGGAGCATTAAAAGCATTTGAAGAAAATGGAATAAAAATAGATGCAATAGGGGGAACAAGTTCAGGAAGTTTAGTAGCAGTATTATATGCAATGGGATATACGCCATATTATATATATATGTTATTTAAAAGATATGCACAGGAACTTGTGGCTGTAGACACAACACCAATAATAAATACGGTAAGTAGTTTTATAACAAACAAAAAATTTCAAATATATGGATTTAATTCTGGAGAAGCAATAGAAAAAGCATATAATGAAATAGCACTAAGAAAAGGAGTAAGATATATGAGTGATATAAAGATGCCAATAGTAATACCAGCAGTTGATGTAAAAACATCAAAAGAATATGTATTTACAAATAAGAGAAACAAATCAATGTATATATCAGATATTCCAGTTGGAACAGCAGTAAGGGCAAGTAGTAGTTTTCCAGGTGTATTTTGTCCATGTGTATATAAAGAATTTAGATTTTTAGATGGAGGAATATTAGACAATATACCAGTAAATGAAGTAAAAAAATTGGGAGCGGATAAAGTAATAGCAATAAATTTTAAAGCAGATGATATTGATGAAACAAGTAATTTTATGGACATTTCTATGAGAACTTTAGATATCATGGGAAATAAAATATCAGAGGAAAGTTTGCAAAATAGTGATTTTATTTTAACTATACAGACAGACAAAACTGGTCTTTTGGATATTGACCAAATAGATAGTTGTTATAAATATGGATATAAGAGTGCATTAAAAAACTTATCAAAAATTAAGTCTATTTTAAGAGGTTAGACATATAATAAAACAAGAGTAGAGCTTTAAGTATTAAAACAAATTAAGTATCATTTACTAGTACAGTAGAATTTTCAAGTATTAGTAGAGCTTTTAAGTATTTCAAGCATATTAATAAAGTAAAAATTGTAGCAAAAAGTGAATACAGAAGAAAGGAATGGATTTTTAATGGATATAAGATATTTTGATAATGCAGCTACAACAAGAATAAAAGAAGAAGTGTTAGAAGAAATGTTTCCATATTTGAGTTTAGAGTATGGAAATCCATCATCAATATATGGATTAGGAAGAAGGTCAAAAAAAGCAATAGAAACAGCTAGAGGAAGAGTAGCAAGTTTGCTAAATTGCAAATCAAGTGAAATAACATTTACAAGTTGTGGTTCAGAAAGTGATAATATGGCATTAAAAGGAATGGCAATGTTACAAAAAAGTAAAGGAACTGGAAAGAATCATATAATAACATCAAAAATAGAACATCCAGCAATTTTAAATAGTTGTCATACATTAGAAAAATTGGGATTCAAAATAACATATCTTGATGTAGATAAAGAAGGTTTTGTAAATTTAGATACTTTAATAAATAGTATAACAGATAAAACATTTTTAATAAGTGTAATGTATGCAAATAATGAAATAGGAACAATACAACCAATCGGCAAAATAGCAAAGATAGCAAAGGCACATAATATAGTTTTTCATACAGATGCAGTTCAAGCAGTAGGAAATGTGCCAATAGATGTAAAAAGGTTGGGAGTAGATATGCTATCATTATCAGGACATAAGTTATATGCACCAAAAGGGATAGGAGCAATATATATAAGAGAAGGCTTAGAAATAGAAAGATTTTTAGATGGTGGACATCAAGAAAAAAATAGGAGATCAGGAACAGAAAATGTTGCAGAAATTGTAGGTTTAGGAAAAGCATGTAATATAGCGCAATATGATATGAGCTCATATATGAATAAACTAAAATATTTTAGGGACTATTTTATAAATCAAATAAGGCAAAAGTTTCCAAACTGTCATATAAACGGAAGCCTAGAACAACGACTACCAGGAAATTGTAATTTGTGTTTTGAAAATATTAATTCTGGAGAACTACTTCTAAAATTAGATGCTGTAGGTATTTGTGCATCAGGTGGCTCGGCTTGCTCTTCTGGCGATACAGCTCCTTCTCATGTTTTGTCTGCTATAGGTGTTCCTAATGATTTGGCTAGAGGAGCCCTAAGAATTACATTTGGCGATTTTAATACTTTTGAAGATGTTGAATTTTTAATAAAAAGTCTGGAAGAAATTTTGAAAAGCTGATGTTTCTTTTGACGGAGGCTGATGCTTTTGGGGACGGACTCAAAAAGCATTGCTCCGTCTCCCAATGCTTTTGGGGACGGAGCAAAAAAACATTACTGATAAATTTAATAAAATAATAAATGTTATATGGTTTAATAATTTTCTCGGTTCAATACACAAACTAAAAATTTCTAAAATAAAATAATGTAATCCTTCAGCTTAGTCCTCGCTTCGCTCGACGTGAAGTTCTTCCATTATTTTATTTAAGAAATTCTAAGATTGTTCCAATCACATTCGAAAATTATTTTTCCATATAGCATTTATTATTTTTTATATAAGTTGAAAAACTATGTGATGCTTTTTGAGTCCGTCCCCAAAAGCATCAGCCTTCGTC